>CAZYBA010000281.1:0-4857 GCA_964646105.1 uncultured Armatimonadia bacterium | reverse complement strand
CCCATCTGGACTGCGGCCAGAGGCTTTTCGAGCTGTCGTCCTTCCGAGTAGCGCTTGTCGGCGAGCCACTGGGTTTCCATTCCCCAGTAGATATCCTCGGACGGCTCCCAGACATCCTCGCGTCCGCCGGCGAAGCCGAAGGTCTTGAATCCGGACGATTCCAAGGCGCAGTTGCCGGCAAGGATCATCAGGTCGGCCCAGGAGATCTTGCGTCCGTACTTCTTCTTAAGGGGCCAGAGCAGCATGCGGGCTTTTTCAAGGTTGGTGTTGTCGGGCCAGCTGTTGAGCGGCGCGAACCGCAGGGTGCCCATGCCCGCTCCACCACGACCGTCATGGATGCGGTAGGTGCCTGCGCTGTGCCATGCCATGCGGATGAAGAAGCCGGCGTAGGTGCCGTAGTCGGCCGGCCACCAATCCTGCGAGGTGGTGAGGGCCTTCATGATGTCGCGCTTCACCTGCGCCAGGTTGAGGCTCTTGAATTCCTTGGCATAGTTGAAGCCGGGGTCCATGGGGTTGGACAGGGACGAGTGCTGGCGCAGGATGTTGAGGCGCAGCTGATCCGGCCACCAGTACGCGTTGTTGGTGCCGCGTCCCGGGACCGCCGTTCCCTGCGGAGCGGCCATGCTGGCTTCGGCCACCGGGGCGGAGAGTGCGGCGCCGGAGAACGGGCACTTGCCGGCGGACGAGGGTTGGGGAGCGGCTTCGGCAGGCCGGTTGAACGGCACACCGGGTGTTGCGGACGCCGAGGCGGCGACTCCGGTGCCAAGCGTGCAGCCAAGGCCGAGCAACAGCGAACGGCGGCTGATCGAGGCGGCGGACTCTTTCTCGTCGTGGGACGGGGTGGAGTCGGGGCGGATGTCGGATTCGTGATCCGGTGACGACGGGTTCATGGTTTGGGTTTCTCCTGGTTGGGATTCGACGCGGGGCTTTGGCAGCTCGGGCAAAGGCCCCAGTAGATCACCTCGGCCTCGTCCACGACGTAGCCGTGGTTGTGGACAGGTTCGAGGCAAGGCGCGTAACCGGCGGCGCAGGCGACATCGGCGGTCGCTCCGCATTTCCGGCAGACGATGTGGTGGTGGTTGTCGTGGTTCTGGGGTTCAAACCGGGCCGGGTGTCCGGATGGTTGGATACGGCGGACCAGGCCGGCGTCCACCAACGCGTTCAAGTTGTCGTAGACAGCCTGTGTGGAGAGGTTGCCGAGCATGTGTCGGGCGGATGTCGCAATCTCGAACGCGTCCCCGTGATGGGCTTCCCCGTGCACCGCCGACAACACCGCAACCCGCGGGGCAGTCACTCGCATGCCGTGGGCGCGCAGTAGTTCAAGAATCGGTAGGGGGGATTCCATCGGCGATTTCGTACACAAGGCAAACGACCAGCCTCGCGACAAAATCTGTAACGATTCCAGAAAACGAAACGTTCCCGGAAAACGACCGATTTTTATGATTGCTGTCGAATCGGTTGTTCCGGGGAAACCGGAGCGGGTCACGAAATTCCTTGGATCGGGACGCTGGGGTGGTCCGGAAGCCGTCTGCGATGTTGTGGGGAAGGGGGCGAGCCGGGTTGTCAGGCAGCCGATTCGAGTTCGGCGCGGAATTGTTCGGCGTAGAGACGGGCGTAGATTCCGCCTTTTTCGAGGAGTTCTGCATGGCTCCCGCACTCTCGGATCACTCCGTGTTCCATGACGACGATCTTGTCGGCGCGGACGATGGTGGAGAGCCGGTGTGCGATCACGAAGCTGGTTCGTCCTTGCATCAGGCGTTCGAGCGCCTCTTGGATCAGAGCTTCGGTTTCGGAGTCGAGCGACGATGTGGCTTCGTCGAGGACCAGGATGCGCGGGTCGGCGAGCAGGGCACGCGCGATGGCGAGTCGTTGCTTTTCTCCGCCGGAGAGCTTGATGCCCTCTTCCCCGATCTTGGTGTCGTAACCGAACGGGAGCGCTTCGATGACATGGTGCAGGTTGGCCGCCCGGGCCGCGTCCTCGACCTCGGCATCGGTGGCGTCCACTCGTCCGTAGCGCAGGTTTTCGCGAATGGACGTATGGAAGAGCAGGCTTTCCTGGAGGACCACCCCGATTTGGCGGCGCAGCGAGCCCAGTTCGATTTCCCGCAGGTTGTGCCCGTCGATGGTCACCTTGCCGCGTGTGGGATCGTAGTGCCGGCTGAGCAGGTTGATCATGGTGGTTTTGCCGGAGCCGCTGCCGCCGACAAACGCCACCATCTGGCCGGGTTCGATCTCAAGGTCGATCCCTTTGAGGACAAATTGTTCGGGCTCGTAGGCGAACCAGACATTGTCGTAACGGATATGGCCGTCGATTTTCGGAAGCGCGGGGGCGTCGGGATTGCTGTGGACCGCGGGTTCGGTGTCGAGCAGCTTGAAGATTCGGTTGAGGCTGGCCTGGGCCCGTGCGAACTGGTCGTTGAGCTGGATGAGGCGGATGGTGGGTCCGTAGAGGTAGGCGGTCACCAGGATGAGGAAGGCCACCAGATCGCCTTGGCGCAGGGTGCCTTTGATGACCATCTGCCCACCCACGCACAGGATGATGGCGGTCCCGATGGACGTGATGAACTCGGCGCGCAGCCAGAGCGCGGTACCCATTTTGCTTTGGTTGATGTTCAGGTTGAGGTTGTCGCGGTTGAGGCTGACATACTGCCGAATCTCGGACCGTTCCTGTGCGTACGACTTGACCACCTGGACCCCGGCGAGTTTTTCCTGAAGGTCGGAGTAGATGACCCCGCGCAGTTCGGAAATCCGGGACGCGTTGTCGGCGAGCGGACGTCGGCTCATCAGGAAGTTGACCACGTAGATTGGGTAGACACTGAGTGCCAGCAACGCGAGGGTGGTGTCTTGGAGGAAGAGGAGTGCGACAACGCCGACCAGGGTGACCGAGTCCTGGATGACAGTCACGAAGGCGCCGGTGATGAGCTGGTTGACCGTTCCGACATCGTTGACCACCGTGGCCACCAGTTTGCCGGTCTGTGACTTTTCAAAGAAACCTTGGGAGAGGGTTTGCAGGTGGGTGTAGAGCTTGCAGCGGGTGGCGAGCAGGAACTGGTGCCCGAGGTACTGGACCAGCAGCCCCATGCCCAAACCCACGGCGTTGCCAATGAACGACACCAGGAGGATGGCGACAACGGCGCCGGAGAGGGATGCGAAGGGACCGGGAAGGTCGAACGGTTCGGAGCGCCGCGGATCCAGAAAGTTGAAAATCTGCTTGATCAGCGCCGGCGTCTGGAGCGAAAGGAACGCGTTGGCCAGCGTGAGTACCGCGATGATCGACAGGATGCCGACGTAGGGCTTGAGCTCGCGCAGGAACCGGGCGAGGAGTTTCACGGGGAATACCTAAACGTGCACCGCGGTGCGGCCCGGGCGTCTTCCGGATGGGGATTTTGCATCGTACCATGGGGCCATGCGGGCCGATTGCGAGGTTGGGCGTCCCTGTCGGGCAAGGGGCGCGGTGTCGACGCAATGATCACGGGAGAGCGGACGTGCCCGGATTGCGGGTTGACATTGGCGGAATTGCGTACCGGGGGGTTGCTCGGTTGTGCGACCTGCTACGTCGTGTTCGCCCGAGAGGTGGAGTCGGCGATCGAGGCGCTGCATTCGGTTACGGCTCCCGAGGCCGCGCACCCTTGGCCGACACGTCGTGCGGTCCGTCCAGGGCCCGAGGGCGCCTCCGGTTCCGTGGCGTCGCGACCGGACACGGATGTAAACTAATCCCATGAGCACGTTCCAACCCGGCGACACTGTCGTGGTGGCTTCCCGTCCGCAAACGTCTGCGGACATCGCCAGCCACCTCTACTACCCGCACTACGCAGGGCTGAGTGGAACCATCCTGAAGGTCTACGGTGAGGAAGCTGCGGTTCTGGTGGACCGTTCCAGCCTGCCGTCGCCCATTTTGACGCGTCACGAACAGAACGAAAAGCACCAGCGCCAGCGCTGGCTGGACAGCCTCTCCGACGAAGCGCGCAACAAATTGTCGGCGTCCGAAAAGCAGTTTGCGCTCAATTACGCGATTTTGGTCTCGGTCAAGGATCTTGACGCGGGGACCGCGTCGGCTTCGGATGATGCACCGACGCGGAAGACCGCCAAGGAGCTCGAGGACGCCGAGGCGGAGTTCCTGGCATCCCGCCAAAACGGCTGAAAGCAGTTTCCAGCCGATTGCACACGGTTTGAAGGCGACCGCAGCGGTGCGGGTCCGATTGGTTGCCGGTTGCGAGTCTCCCGGCTGTTCCGTTATACTTCGCGACAACGATCTCTGTCTGTCGCCACGATGTGTCCGGCAGTGGATCAGGAGGAATTCCCCATGAAGTTTGGCTTGAGCCGCAACGACCAATCCGCCCTGGGCGCCCGAATCCGGCGCTCGCTTTCGGCCATGTCGGGTGCCACTCTGGTGTTCGCCCTGATGGCAGGCTGCAGTGGTGGAGGGGGAGGCACCACCGGTGGTGGTGGCGGCAGCACCAACGGGGGCGGCGGTGGCGGGACCAAGGCGGTCTTCACTGGGGTGGTTGTGGATGCCAACAACGGCGATCGCCCTGTGGAAGGGGTGACCGTCGCGGTGAACGGCGCCGTTGCGATCACCAATTCGGCGGGTGCTTTCTCGGTCGAGGCCAACCCGGTGGGCGCCAATGTCAAGGGCACGGTCCAGGGGCCGATTGTCAACGGTGAAGAAACCTACTACCGCAACGGCTACTACTGCCCGCCTGCGTCGGGTTGTTCTCTGATGAATCTGGTGGATCCCGGGTTCCCGGTGCCGTCCACCGCGGCCGGCGAGTCCCGCAGCCTGGGGACCTTCAAGCTGGGCAGCACCGACGGTCCTCCGTTCCCGCCGGGCTTCTAGGAATCCGGCTCACGAAATCG
>CAZYBA010000280.1:3582-4881 GCA_964646105.1 uncultured Armatimonadia bacterium | reverse complement strand
GCTCGCAATCTACACCCCCAAGCAACGCCTGGTGCTGCGCCGCAACCCCAACCACTCCCCGCGGCCCTACCCGGACACCGGCGACCCCGGCGACCGCGAAGCCGGCCTGCTCGACGATGCCGGCAAGCCGATGCCCCTCACCGACACCATTGTCCTGAACCTGATCCGCGAATCGACCAGCACCTGGAACCTGTTCCTGCAGGGCTATCTCGACGAAACCGCGCTCAACTCCAACAACTTCCAGCAGGCGATGGCGCCCGGCGGGCAACTCTCCCCGCGCATGCGCGAACTGGGAATCCGCTTGCGGCGTACCCCTCAGTCTGCTGTCTATTACCTCGCGTTCAACCTCCGCGACCCGGCCTGGGGCGGACTTTCCCCCGAGAAACGCAAGCTGCGGCAGGCGGTGGCGCTCAGCCTGGACGCCAACGAGTACATCGACCTGGCCCTGCAGGGCAACGGCATCCCCGCCCAGTGGATGTTCCCCGTCGGGATCACCGGGCACGATCCTCAGTTCAAAAACCCCTACCGCGCCACCGACATCGCACGGGCCAAGCGCCTGCTCGCCGAAGCCGGCTACCCGGACGGCAAGGACAAACGCACCGGAGAACGACTGGTCCTGCATCTCGACAGCGCCGCCACCACCGCCGCCGGACGCACCAGCTACGGCATCCTGCAGCGCCAGATCGAACGGCTCGGCATCAAGGTCGACCACCGCGCCACCCCGTCCAACCAATTCCGCGACAAACTCCTCAAGGTGCGCCACCAATGCATCCTCTACGGATGGTTCGCCGACTACCCCGACCCCGAAAACTTCGCGTTCCTCCTGCACGGCCCCACCGCACGGCCCGGCAGCCCCAACTACGCCCAGTACGCCAACCCGGCCTACGACCGGCTGTTTGAACAAATCCGCGCGATGGACGATTCCCCGGCCCGTTTGCGGATGCTCGAGCAAATGCGCGACGTCGCGGTCGAGGATTGCGCATGGATTCCCTTCTACCATCCGGTCTCGGTGTCCCTTACCCATGACTGGGTGCACAACGCCAAGTCGCACCCGATCGCCTACGATGTCCTCGCCTACCGGCGCATCGACCACGAGGCGCGCGCGACCCTGCAAAAGCAATGGAACCAGCCCGTCTGGTGGCCTCTGGCAGCCGCCGGCACACTCGGGATCCTGGGCGTCGCCAATGGATTGGCCGTTGCCAAACGCCGCGCCAACCGAAAACTGCGCGAAAGCGAGGGAAGCTGAATGGCGAACTTGGCCGGAGTGGTAACGCTCCAAACGGGCGGAAAACCGGCGCT
>CAZYBA010000280.1:778-3482 GCA_964646105.1 uncultured Armatimonadia bacterium | reverse complement strand
GAATGGCGAACTTGGCCGGAGTGGTAACGCTCCAAACGGGCGGAAAACCGGCGCTCGTCCCCGAGCGTGGTGCGTGGTTTGGTATGAATTCGGCTGACGTCCATGTCGCATCAGGCGGTTTCCCCAAGGCTGCAACCCTCGTAACAGCGGGAGAACAAACACGCCGCCAGAGGCTGGCCAGGTGGTTGGGAAGGAATTCGGCTGACATCAACCGTTCGCAGGTGTCGCAGCACGGTCGACGCGTCGGATGTTTGAACGTCAAAAACGGGGCGACATCCCTCTGATGCTGCGCTTCGTACTGCGACGACTGCTCCAGGCGATCCCGACCCTGCTCGGGGTGCTGGTGGCCACGTGGATCCTCTTCTTCGGGACCGCGTCCCCGGAAACCATCGCCCGGCGCAACCTCTCCAGCAAGGACCCGACCCAAGCCCAGGTGCAGGCGTGGATCCGCGAACACGGCTACGACCAACCGCCCGTCGTCCAGCTGCGCAAAAGCACGGTCGACCTGCTGTTGTTCCGCTTCGGCAAGTCCGACTCCACCCACGAGGACATCGGGGAACGGATCCGCAAGGGTGCCGGCCCGTCCCTGCTGCTGTCGTCCACCATTTTCGTTTCCACCCTGGTGGGCGCTGTACTCACCGCGGTCCTCGCCGCCGCCTTCCGCGGCACCGCCATCGACCGCACCACCACCGTGGTCTGCGTCCTGCTCATGTCGATCGTCGCCACCGTCCATGTCATCGGCGGACAATTCATCCTCACCAAACTCCTGCGCTACGGGCCGGTGTGGGGATTCGACCCGGGCGGCGGCCTCGCCAAAGCGCTCCTCGTCCCCTCGCTCATCGGGTTTGTCGCCGGAATCGCCGCAGAAATCCGCCTCTTCCGGACGTTTGTCTTGGAGGAAATCGGTCAGGATTATGTCCGCACCGCCCGCGCCAAGGGAGTGCCGGAATCCGCGGTCCTGCTGCGCCATGTGCTCAAGAACGCCTTGGTGCCGATTGTCACCAACACGGTGGCCACCATTCCCGGACTGATCCTCGGCGGCCTGCTTCTGGAGAACTTCTTCGGCATCCCGGGCCTGGGCAGCTATCTGGTGGACGCGATCGGGGCGAACGATTTCGCGGTGGTGCGGGCCATGGTGTTCCTCGGAACCCTGCTCACCATTGTCGGGCTGATCGCCACCGACATCGCCTACGCGCTGGTCGACCCGCGGGTCAGGATGGAATAGGCCATGTCTCCGGCAATTGCCAATCAACTGGAAAACCTGGTTCCCGCCTTGCTGCTGGCGGCGGGCGTCTGGCTGCTGCGTCGCGCGAACCAGACCCCGCTCTGGCGCGACGCATTCCGTCGTCTGCGCACCAATCCCGCCGCAAAGGCCGCCGCAGCCATCGTGGCGGTTTACGCGTGCATCGGAATCGCCGACTCGATCGGCTGGTTCGACCCGCAAACCCAGGAACGACGCACTCTCGTGGACGCGGTTTTCGAACGGCCGAAGGAACGAACCTATTCCGCGCCCCTCGCCGGCATCACGACCGGCGAGCCCAAGTCGCAGCCCCTGCGCGGAAAACACATCCTCGGCACCGATTCCATCGGCGCGGATGTGCTCTACCGCACCCTCAAGGGAGTCCGCACCGCTTTCCTGATCGCCGGCACCACCACCGTCCTGGTGATTCCCGTCGCACTCGCCCTCGGCATGACCGGCGGCTACTACGGACGTTGGCGCGACGACCTGATCGCCTATGCCTACACCGTCCTGGCGTCGATTCCCGGAATCCTGCTGCAGGTGGCACTGGTTCTGGTGCTCGGCAAAGGTGTTTTCCAGATCTGCATCGCCCTCGGGGTTACCCGCTGGGTCGGCCTGTGCCGGCTGGTGCGCGGCGAAACCATCAAGCACCGCGACCGCGAATACGTACGCGCGGCCAAGGCCCTCGGAGTCGCCGACACCCACATCCTGTTCCGCCACATCCTCCCCAACCTGCTGCCGGTGGTCATCATCTCCAGCACGCTCGGGTTTTCCGGCCTCATCCTCTCCGAAGCCATCCTGTCGTATCTGGGAGTCGGAGTTCCGGACAACATCGGGTCGTGGGGAAACATGATCGACGGAGCCCGTGACGAACTGGCGCGCGACCCGGTCATCTGGTGGAACCTCGCCGCCGCGAGTGGCGCCATCACCGGACTTGCCCTCGCGCTCAACCTGCTCGGCGATTCCCTCCGCGACGCCGTCGACCCGAGGCTGCGCAGCTGACATGGCCAACCCGCTCCTTTCCGTAGAAAACCTGTGCACCTGGTTCCGGTCGCCACGGGGAATTGTCAAGGCGGTCGACGGTGTGTCGTTCACGGTCGACGCCGGACGTACCCGCGCGTTGGTGGGCGAATCCGGCAGCGGCAAGTCGATCAGCGCGCTGTCCGTATTGCAACTGGTCCCCGAGCCGGCCGGTTTCGTGGCCGGCGGACGGATTGTCTACGACGGCAGCGATCTGCTCGACCGGAACTGGACCCAGATGCGCCCCCTGCGCGGCAAGTCGATCGCCATGATTTTTCAGGAGCCGATGACCAGCCTGAATCCCGTCTTCCCGATCGGCTGGCAACTCGCGGAAGCGATGACCGTCCACGGGACCGACAAGCCCGGCGCCCGCAAACGCTCGCTCGAACTGCTCGAAAGAGTCGGGCTGCGCGATCCGGCTGCGGCGCTGTCTCAGTACCCCCA
>CAZYBA010000280.1:0-768 GCA_964646105.1 uncultured Armatimonadia bacterium | reverse complement strand
CCGACTCCTGATCGCAGACGAGCCCACCACCGCCCTCGACGCCACAGTACAGCTCCAGATCCTCGAGCTGATCGACGACCTGCGCAAGGAAACCGGGATGGCGGTCCTCCTGATCACCCACGACCTGGGCGTGGTGCGCCAAGTCGCCGACGATGTGTCGGTGATGGTGTCGGGGCAGGTGGTCGAGGACGCGAAAGCGGATGCGCTGTTCAACAACCCGCGGCATCCGTACACCCGCGCCCTGCTCGCCAGCCTGCCCACGCGCAAGAACCGCGGCACCGATCTGGTGGCCCTCGACGGCCCGATCCCCGACCCGACATCGTGGCCCGTCGGCTGCCGTTTTGCCGGACGCTGTCCGCACCGCAGCGCCGAATGCGACACCCCCGCCCCGACCCGTGTGGCGGGCGACGGCGCATCGATCCGCTGCCACCTCCCGATCGCCGAGGAGACCCGACCATGAACGCGGTCAACCAACCGTTGCTCGCGGTGGAAAACCTGGTGAAGCAGTTTCCCAAACGCGGAGGAAGCCGGCTTGCCAGGGAGTGGACCACCGCGGTCGACCATGTCTCGTTCACGCTGGAACGCGGCACCACACTCGCCCTGGTCGGTGAATCCGGCTCCGGCAAGACCACCACATCGATGATGGTCCTCGGCCTCCTCGAACCGACATCCGGGAGCATCCGCTTCGACAACCGGCCCGTGGCCGGCCTGGGCCGCCGCGAAAGCCTGGCCCTGCGGCGCCGCATGCAGGTGGTGTTCCAGGACCCG
>CAZYBA010000279.1:0-4883 GCA_964646105.1 uncultured Armatimonadia bacterium | reverse complement strand
GACTGGTCCGGGAGCTTGGCGGTGGGAGCCAGTTCGCTGCGCTTGGTATTCCATGTGAAAGCCGTGCAAGGCGGCGGCTGGGCGGCCACCATGGACAGTCCCGACCAAGGGGCGTTCGGTCTGCCGGCTTCGGACGTCAAGCATTCCGCCGGGGACGTCATCATCTGGTTCGAGCCGCTCAAGGCAGGGTTCAAGGGAAAACTGTCGGCGGATGGCAAACGGATCGCCGGCAAGTGGTCGCAGGGCGGGCGCGACTTCGCCTTGGAATTGAGTTGGTCGGAACGACCGATCGAACGTCCCAAACGCCCTCAGGAGCCCAAGGGCCCGTTTCCGTACCGAATCGACAATGTCCGTTTTGCGTCGCGCGCAGACGGAGTCCAGTTGGCGGGAACCTTGTGCACGCCGCGCGGATTCCAGCGTTTTCCGGCAGTGGTGCTGGTCTCGGGAAGCGGGCCTCAGGACCGTGACGAAAGCCTATTGGGACACAAGCCGTTCGCGGTGATCGCCGACCAACTGGCGCGCTCCGGCATCGCGAGCCTGCGCTACGACGACCGGGGCGTGGGCAAATCCACCGGCGATTTTGCGGCGGCCAGCAGTGCCGACTTCGCCGACGACACTGAGGGGGCGGTACGGTTCCTGAAGCAACGGGTGGGAATCCGCCCCGAGCGGATCGGGATTGCCGGGCACAGCGAGGGCGGTCTGATCGCCCCGATGGTGGCGGCGCGGTGTCCGGATGTGTCGTTCCTGATCCTGCTTGCCGGCCCGGGAGTTCCCGGCAAGGAAATTCTCCCTGCCCAATCGGATGCGATCCAGAGGGCGATGGGAGTCGCGCCGGCCACCCGTGCCAAGAACCTGGGCCTGCAAAACGCGCTGCTCGGACTTGCGCTTGAACTGCGCCGGGGGGCGGGTACCGGCAAGCCGGATCCGGAGATGGTGCGGAGCCGGCTTAAAGCCATCGTGGACCGTTTCGCCGCCGGCCTCGACGAAACGGAGCGCAAGGCGTTCGACGATACCCGGGAGCAATTGGAAGCCCAATTCGACAGCATGACCACCCCGTGGTTCCAATTCTTCTTGGAACACGACCCACGCCCGACCCTTCGCTCGGTGAACGTGCCTGTGCTGGTTTTGAACGGTTCCCGTGACCTGCAGGTCCCGCCTGGGCAGAATGTCCCCGAAATCGTGGGGACATTGCGCGCCAGCGGCAACCGCAATGTCGAGTCGCGAATCCTGCCCGGTCTGAACCACCTGTTCCAGACCTGCACCACCGGGTCCCCCGACGAGTACGGCCGGATCGAGGAGACGGTCGCGCCAAAGGCCATCCGGGAAATGGTGAGGTTTGTCAAGCGACTCGGCTGATGCAGACCCCGGCGGAATCGAAGCTTGGGGGTTGCGGGGTTTTCCGGACCCCCGAAGCAATTGACACGCCGGGCCCGCTTCGGTAGGATTTTCGTTGTTTGAACGGGTGTTCAAATCGAGGTCTTGCCGTGAAACCTGTGTTGGCTGCGCTGTCGTTGTCGTTGGTCCCCGCTGCGGTGGTGGCATTGGCGCCGGTCCGTTCCCATCGCATGCAATCACCGGTCCCGCGTCGAGCATCGGTCTCACCCGGCTATCTCAGCCCGCAGTTCAACCCGATTGTTGTCCATGCCGGACGGGTCTACGCCGCCAACACGCCGGCGGGAACGGTCGATGTTCTCGACTGCCGCACCCGACGTCCTGTGGCGAGCATCCCGGTCGGGGTCGAACCGGTCAGCCTCGCGGTGCGTCCCGGCGGCAGCGAACTCTGGGTGGCCAACCACATTTCCGACACGGTGAGTGTGGTCGACATTTCCCCTGGGTCCCCCACCCGCGACAGTGTCGTTGCCACCGTTCAGGACATTGATCCCAAATCCCGGGTCACCCGCTTCGACGAGCCGGTCGGGATTGCGTTCGCGAACTCCGGCAAGGCCTATGTCGCCTTGTCGTCGTCGAATCGTGTCGCGGTGGTCGATGCGGTTTCGCGGAAGGTGCGCGGGCATATTCCCATCCGTGCGCAGGAGCCGCGCGCCATTGCCGTGCAGGGAAACCGGTTGTATGTGGCATCGTTCGAATCCGGCAACCGTACCCAACTTTCGGGAGGGACCGGCAAGCTCGACGGCAATCTGGCGACGTTTGACGCCTACCAGCACTCGATTTTCAACAACAATGTTCTTTCGCTGGGCGCGGTGGTCGATATAGTCAAGCACCCGGATGTCCCCGACCATGACTTGTTTGTCGTGGATACGTCCACCGATCGTGTCGTGGAGACCGTGGACGGATTGGGGGCGTTGCTCTACGGGTTGGCGGTGGACGGGGACGGGGCGGTGTATGTGGCGGCCACCGAGGCGCGCAACGATGTGAACGGACGTTCGGGCACCAAAGGGCATGGGCTCAAGGAGCTCGCCAATCGGCCGTTCCTCAACCGGATCACGCGCTGGGATTCCCGCGGCAGGCCGCGTTTCCTCGAACTCGAGCCGGTGCCTCCGGCGCAGCCCGCCCCCGGGAAGGCGCTCGCCACGCCGCACGGGATTGCAATCGCCGATGGGGGCAGCCTGTTGCTCGCCACCGCGTCCGGTTCCGATTGTGTCGCCACAATCGATCCCAAGACCGGGGCGGTGCTCGGGCGTGCGTCTGTGGGCGCTGCCCCGCAGGGCGTTGCGTTGGAGGAAGACACCGTCCGCGGAACCCGCCGGGCCTGGGTGCTGAACGCGGTGTCGAATTCGGTTTCGGTGGTTGATGTTGCCAATCCGCGCGCGCCCAAGACCCTGTCGACCGTCGCCCTCGACGACCCCACGCCGGCGTTGCTGCGTCGGGGACGTGCCCATTTTCAGTCGGCCCGGACGTCATCCACGGGAACGTTCTCCTGTGCGAGTTGCCACCCGGACGGACATACGGATCAACTGCTCTGGGTGCTCGACACGCCGGTGGTGAGCGGGGGCAAGCAGATCATGCCGCGTTCGACCATGCCCCTGCGTGGCCTGCGCGACACCGAACCGTTCCACTGGGACGGGATTCCGGGAGCAACAACAGCGCCCACGTCTACAGCGACGTTCGCCCGAATGTGGACAGCAACGACCCGCTGGCCGCCATCCGGCATTTGACGGACGGTTCCCTCGGGTCGACCATGCGGGCTGTCGACGACTCGTTTGTGAACAACGAAGGCAAGAAGGGACGTCTCACCCGGGCCGAGCGCACCGAACTGGCGTCGTTTCTCCTCGCCATACCGTTCCCGCCGGCTCCCGAGCGCGCCATCGACGATCGATTGTCGGCGGACGCTCAGGCGGGTTTCCGGATGTTCCACATCGATGGCGACAACGACCCGTCCAAGAGCGAACCCAATGTCTGCGGCGATTGCCACCGGTTGCCGTTCCTGGTGAGCACCAACACGCCGGGGTCGGGCATGGACGCACCCACCTGGCGCGGTGCGCAGGACCGTTGGCTGATTCTTCCGCAAGGCCGCCTCAACATGGTGGCGTTCGACTTTTACAAGGCCGTCGCCGAGCAGGGGGCACCGGAGCGCGAGATTTGGCGAATGTCCTGGGGCGGTCGTTCCCGCTTCAATACGGTCTGGAACATGGTGGTCGAGGGCAGCACCGGTGTGAGCGGGGCGTTCGGCAGGCAGGTCGGCATCGACCGCACCGCCGCCGGCGATCCGTCCGCCAAGGCCATGCTGGCCGCCCTCGAGCAGTCGGCATCCGACGGGGCGGTGGTGCTCGATGTGAACGCCCTGCTGGACACAAAGCGTGTGCGCTGGCGTTACTCCTCCTCCGCCCGAAGGTATGTCTCGCTCGACAACCGTTCAAGCAGCCTGGCAACGGCGCAAATCTGGGAAATGGCGGTTGCCGGTCGTATCGTGGGGACCGCCACCGCGGGGCTGGCGGGCAGCGGAAAGGCGGGCGCGCCCCAGCCGGCGCTCTGGACCCGTGGCGCCATCGAGCAGCAACGCGGCCATCAGAACTTCCCCGTCGCGTTCCCCGGCATGACCGCGATGGCGATGTCGGGCAGGCATGTGGATCCGGACGCGGCGGTCTTTGTCGATGGACGGCGTGTCGCGGCAAGATTGACAATCGACAAGACCGTGGTGCGGGTCGCGCTCGCCAAACTGCCCGCCATGGGCATCCACTTCCTGCAGGTTCGCAATCCGGACGGTTGGTTCAGCAACGAGATGATTTTCCGGGTGAAGGAATCGGCGTCGGGTGAACGTGCCTACTTGGTGGACGCCATCCTGGCGGGAGACACGGGCCTGGTGCGCAACCTGCTCGACCACGGTGCGCCGGTGGAGGGGGTTGACGATTCCCTGAACACGCCGCTCCATGTGGCGGCGTTCCTGGGGCATGCCGACATGGTCCGCGACCTGCTCGCCCGGGGGGCGTCCCCGAGCCGGCGCAACCGCAGCGGCCAGACGCCGCTCGATGTGGCGACCGGCGCGCTCGATCCCGGGACCATTTCGTTTGCCAGGGCAGTGGGACGATCCGCCGGCGTGGACGTCGACATAGACACCCTGCGCGTCTTGCGTCCGAAAGTGGCCGCCCTGCTCCGCCAAGCCCGGCGCTAAGCGGCTGCGCGGCCGGGGGTGGAACCCCGATGTCGACAACCGAACGCTGAATTCTCCGTCTGAGGCGGTTGAGTAATGGCAGCCGGGCAGCAGTCAGTAACTATTGGTAGCTGTTACTGGAATGGGTTACTTGATGTCGTTCCGGGGGGCGCGGAAAAGCGGCAGGCCACCCGCTTCGACCGTGGTGCGCCACAACTCCCCCGACATCGATTTCCCGTCCGCCGACGGCACCAGCACGGTCGCCCCCAAGGTTTGCAGTCCCTTCCCCGCGAATTCGATGTTGGTGACCTTGCCCGGGAACGCAATGCTGTGC
>CAZYBA010000278.1:3644-4887 GCA_964646105.1 uncultured Armatimonadia bacterium | reverse complement strand
GGACCTTCTAAGTCCTTGGTCGGGGGTTCGATTCCCTCCGGGCGCGTTTTCGAACCGATTGTGGGTTGCGTCGGCCGTGCCTAGGCGCCCCGCCTCTTCACGCAGCGATTGTTTCGACCAAGTTGGCCGAGGGCGCGCCAGGCGTGCCGGACCGTGTCAGCGATCGCGGTCGACCACGAAGCGTGCGAAGTCCGCGAGGGCGTCCCGGTAACGCGTCGACCGCGCTCGCCACCCGTTCAATATCGGAATCGTCGATGCATTCGCCGGAGAGCGCGCCTTCGATCGCTTTCCGAGTACCTGGTCCACCGGTCGCAAGCGCGTGGATGAGGGGCAACGTGACTCGGCCGTCGCGCAGGTCGGTGCCGCGGGGCTTGCCGGTGACGCGGGGATCGCCTTCCCAATCGAGCAGGTCGTCGGCGATCTGGAAGGCCATGCCCATGTGGTGCCCGTAGAGGCGCAGGGCGGCGGCTTCCGTGGCGTCGGCACCGCCGAGGAGACCTCCGGCTTCGCAGCAACCGGCGATGAACCGGGCGGTCTTGCGTTCGATCACGTCCTCGTAGGTCTCGATCCCGATCCCGATGTCGCCGGAAACCGACGCCTGAAGCACTTCCCCTTCGGCCATGGCGACGGTGACATCGGCGAAGAGCCGCACCAGATGCAGGTTTTCTTCATCGCGGCACAGGAGGTGGATGGATTTGGCGAGGAGGAAGTCGCCAGTAAGCACCGTGATGCCGTTGCCGAAGACCGAGCCTGCGGTGGGCCGGCCGCGCCGTTCCCCTGCTCCGTCCACCACATCGTCGTGCATCAGGGTGGCCATGTGGATGAGTTCGACGGCAGCGGCGGCGGCGGTGGCGCGCACCTGCGGGAACTGCCTGCCAACGGTGCGGGCGCAGAGCAGCGCGACCGCCGGGCGCAAGCGCTTGCCACCGGAGAGCAGGGTGTGGCCGGAGATGGTACCGACCGCGCCGACCGTGGACTGGGTTTCGCGCTCGAGACAGGCTTCGACATCGGCCATTTCGGACGCGATCGCGCCAAAGACCGGCTCGACCACGACGGGTGCGGCGCTCACGTTTTCACTCCTTGGTGGAGAACCACCATACCGAGGTTGAGATCCTTCCAGGCAATCTGTTCGAGGCCGGCATCGCGCATCTTGCTTACCAGCGTGTCCCGCGAGTGGAACGCAGCGACGGACGCGGGAAGGTAGGTGTATGCGGAACGACGTCCCGAGACCAACCCGCCGATG
>CAZYBA010000278.1:0-3634 GCA_964646105.1 uncultured Armatimonadia bacterium | reverse complement strand
AAGGAATAGAAGTCGGAGAGGGCGCGCAGCACGGGGTGGCGCGGTTGATTGAATTCCAGGACCACGATCCTTCCGCCGGGTTTGGCGACCCGTACCATTTCGCGCAGGCCTTGGTCGATGTCGGCGACATTGCGTATCCCGAACGCGACGGTGACTGCGTCGAAGCTGTTGTCGGGGAACGGCAGGTCTTGGGTATCGGCGGTTTGGAAACGAATCGAAGCGGCAGGTGCTTGGGCGCGGGCCTTATGGCGCGCGAGGTCCAGCATCGGTTCGGAAAAATCGGTGGCGTCGACGTTTCCGGAGGGTCCCACCCGTTTGGCGAGCGCGAACGCCAGGTCTCCGGTTCCGGTGCAGACATCGAGGGCATGGTCGCCCGGCTTCAGGGACGTTGCCCGGACTGCGGCGGTGCGCCAGCGGTGGTGCAGACGCAGAGAGAGCACCGAGTTGAGGAGGTCGTAGCGCGGCGCGATGGCGTCGAACATTTCCCGGACGTAGCGGTGCTTGTCGTCGGGTTCGGGGAGGATGTCGGCGGGATTGGGTCGGGTTGCGGCCTCGTGCTGGGCTGCCATGGGTTTCACCGGATGCTTCCGGAAATTGTGAAGGGTTTCACAAACGGTGTGGGATTATACCTGTCGGCGCGCAGCCACCGCAATCGGCGGGTCAGCCGAGCATGGTGATACGCCTAGTTTTGTCAAACGTGTCTCGTCGGGTTGCGTTCCCCAAAACTCCGATCATTCCCGTCGGCTCGGTTTCGCTCTGTGGAACAATGCTCGGCAGTGACGTCGGCGGTGGTCCGGCAGGGGGTGAGCATGGTTTTCCGTTTATTGCGTTGGCTGGTGGTCGGCTTCCTGATGTTGGGTTCGGCGGCGGCTTGGGCGCAACGTCCCGCCCAGGGTCCGATGTCGCGGACCGTGTTCGAGCCGGGTGCGCACGGCTACCGGCTGGTTTGGGAGGACGAGTTCACGGGAACAAAACTCGATCGTTCGAAATGGAAACCGCGTTCGCTGGGTCCGCGTGGTCCGGCGTTTGTGTCGGAGGAGGCCATCGAGGTCCGTGACGGTTACCTGTGGCTTTGGGCGAAGAAGGATGCGTCGGGGCGGATGCTTTCGAGCGCGGTCGGGACCATGGACACGTTCCAGCCGCGTTACGGCTATTTCGAATGCCGTGCGCAGGTCCAGAAGTCGGCGGGTGTCTGGTCGGCGTTCTGGATCCAGTCGAAAGACATTGCCAAGGGCGAGGACCCGACGGTTTACGGGGCGGAAATCGACATCATGGAATGTTTCCGCAAGCTCGGGCCGGATATTGTCTCGCACAATGTGCACTGGGCGTACGGTCCGAACCAGAAGTCGACCCGCGGCATGCAGAGCACGTTGAAGGGCCTCTCGACCGGCTTTCATACGTTCGGGCTGGAGTGGACTCCCGACAAGTATGTTTTCTTCGTGGACGGCATGCCGTTTTACGAGGTGAAGGTCGGGATCAGCCGTATTCCCGAGTACATGATCCTGAGCATGGAGTATCCGAACAACCCCGAGGAGCTGGCCCGGACCTTGTTTCCGGACGTTTTCGTGGTGGATTGGGTGCGGGTCTGGCAACGTCCCGGGATACGTTGATCCGCTCCACCGTCCAGTTCCCGGCCGACGTGATCCGGTGGCATAGTCGGCTTAGGTTACATCCGGCAGGTTGTTCCTGAAAAGCAAAAGCGCCCTGCCGAGCATGGCAGGGCGCTTCTCGATGTTGACTCGTTCAGCCAGCGGTCAGGCGCTGCGCCGCTTGCGGATCACCAGACCGGTGAGTCCGGCGCCGAGGATTCCCATCGCCGCCCATTCGCCCGGCTCGGGGACGGACGACGGGTTTGCGGTGGCAAGGTACATCTTCTCGAAGCCGATAAACCGGGTGGAAGTCCCGGACGAGGGTGTGACCTTGAGTATCGGATTGCTGTTCAGCGTAGTACCTACGTATCCCATGAAGAAACTACTGGCCGTCGCTTGATTGGGGGTCGTCGACGAAACCAAGGTTGCTCCATCGTAAATATCGAAGGTCGCTGAGCCTGAGATAGGATTCAAAGATGTGTCGTTGAGGTAGAAGACGCCACCGATGGTGTCGTAGCCGGTACTGGCGAATTCCAATGGCTGTGAATTGAGGGTCGAGAGGGTATGCCCCCCCCCTACCACATCCTTCCAGAGGCCACCGTTCGGCGCCACTCCCAACTTTCCCGACAGGCGGGACAAAGGTCCCGCGTGAAAGCCGGTAGTCAAATCGGCATAGGTGTCGGTGAGGGTACCCGACACAGCGGCGAGAAAACTCGCTTCGCTGGTGTACCAAGTTCCCTGGGCACTGGTCACAGACGGAAGGCAGAGTTGCGCAGCAAGAAGCGCACCGACCGCAGTGGATGCCGATATTAATTTCAATTGTTTCTCTTTCACCGACAGATGTTGAGCCGTCAGGCATCGCGCCGGAGTCGACTCCTGTCGATGCACTGATTGAATGAGACGCCCCCGCCCCCCGCAACGGCATATGTGCGTGGTTTGCGTCTGTGTAGCCACAAACCGGTAATGTTGAGGGAGTGGAAGCGGCTCCAGGTTGCGCTGAGTTTTAAGGTTACGGAACAGAAACGCCCCGCCGGGTTGGTCCGGCGGGGTGTTTTGCGGGGTGAGGACGCCGCGGATGGCGTCCGTTCGGTGATGGAAAATCAGGCGCTGCGCCGGGGTCGGAGGCGGAGGCGCGATCAGAGCCCGTAGGCCTCTCCGTGCTCGATGTGGTCGAACTCGCTGTCGGGGACGATCTCGAGGGGTGTTTCGATCAGGCGGTTGTCGAACCACGCGGCGGAGCGTTGCGGAACCTCGATCCGTTCGTGCGCCGGTCCCGCAGCGATGCGGTGGATCATGGCGACCATGGGCCGGGGATTCGGGGTGCGGTTGGGCATTCCGCGGTGCCAAAGGCGCATGTCGCGCACCAGGAAAGTTCCGGCGGGCAAGGTCGGCTGGAACGGCGGGAGGATCTGCCGCCAGCGTTCGAGGTCGGAGTCGACCACAATGCCGTCGGTATCGCCGCCATAGGTTGTGTCGCGGTGGGTGCCGGGCCACAGTTCCGTGGCACCGTTCTCAGGCGAGACATCCACCAGCATCAGATTGACCACGATGGCGTCGGTGGGTGTCCACTCGCCTCCTGCCACCGGATGGGCGGTGTCGGGGTGGACGGGTTGGGTGTGATCGCCCGGCAGGGCGGTATTGCCGGAATAGAACGTGTTGCGAACGGGTCCGCCGAGAATCGCGGATGTCAGGGCGATCACCGCCGGGTTGAAGAGGATGTCCTCGAACAGGTACGGCTCAAACGGCGGGGGAGCCTGCTGGATGTTGCCACGGTTGAAGTTGAACGGAATGTCGGTCCGACCCAAAATCGATTGAACGTCGGCGAGCATGCGTTCGCGCAGGACGCGGATATGTCCATGGTCGACGGCGTTGCGCAGGACCGCATATCCGAATGTTTCGAAATGTTCGGCCGTGTGGTCGTCGGTACAGGCCCCGGTGTCGATCGGGTTGCCGGGTGCGGCGGTCTGGGAGTGGGACATGGGCGGGCGGTCCTTGTCGCTTGGGAATTGCGCGCGACTGGGTCTGGGTGTCGCGCCGGTGGAGTG
>CAZYBA010000277.1:0-4891 GCA_964646105.1 uncultured Armatimonadia bacterium | reverse complement strand
CCGCCTGCGCATCGACAGCCTCGGAGTCGGTCCCGTCGAACGACCGCGACTGCATGATTTTCAACTTGAAATTCGAGCAGGCGAAATCGTCGCGGTCGCCGGAGTCGATGGCAACGGCCAAGAGGAACTGGTTGACTGTCTCAGCGGGATGCGCCGGCCGGATCGCGGTGGCGCCCAAGCCGGCGATACGCCTCTCTGCTCTGCCCAACTTCCCCCGCGCCCGGATCGGGTTCAGGCGGGAGGTGTGGGAAGTGTGCCCGCCGACCGGCAAAAGAGAGGCTTGGCGCTCCCCATGTCGATCACCGAAAACCTGGCACTCGGATTGCGCCACGAGGCGAAGTACCGGGCGGGAATGTTCCTGAAATGGAAAGCGCTGCGACACCACGCCTCACAGCGCATCGCCGATTTTGACATCCGCGCCGAAGGCCCCGACCAGCCGGTCGGCGCACTCAGCGGCGGCAACCAGCAAAAGGTCGTGATCGCGCGCGCCCTCGAAGGCGACCCGGCGGTTTTGATCGTGGTCAATCCGACCCGCGGACTCGATGTCGGAGCCATCGCCTATGTACACGACGCACTTCGGGACGCCCGGGACCGCGGGACCGCGATCCTGCTGGTAACTACCGAACTCGATGAAGCGCTCGGACTCGCCGACCGTGTCGCGATACTGTCCGCCGGACGGATACAGGGCATTGTGCAACCGGACACCCCGCGGGAAACCATTGGAACCCTGATGGGAGGGACCGCATGAGAGCCTCCCGCGGGACCGTCAGAATCCATACCAATGTCGTCTGTCGCCCCGAGGCAACGCCATCGGCGACCCGTTCGTTCGCGACTCGGCTGACCAGAGGCGCGTCGTGAACCAGCGTTTGCGCGGCGCCGCCGGAGTTTTATTCTGTGTTGTCACGGGCCTGTTCGTGCTGGGCATCGTGATCCGCATCGCCGGCGCCGACCCTCTCCGAGTGGCACAGGCGATCGCGCGCGGGTCTGCCGGTGGACCGTGGAACGTCGCCAACACCCTGGTGCAGACAGTCCCGCTGCTCCTCACCGGGCTCGGAGTTGCCGTCGCGTTCAGAGGAAAGCTCTTCAACATCGGGGCGGAAGGCCAGCTCCTCCTCGGCGCGATCGCAGCCACGGCGGTCGGCACCGCCCCGTTGCCCGCCCCAATCCACCTGCCCGCCGCATTGGCCGCGGGCGCACTCGCAGGCGCAGCCTGGGCCGGAATCGCGGCATGGCTGAAACTGCGCCGCGGAGTTCAGGAAGTCCTGTCGACCCTGCTTCTCAACTTCGTCGCCGCGCAACTGCTCGCATGGATGGTGCGCGGCCCTCTTCAGGAAAGGGCGGGCCAGTTCCCGCAATCCGACCCTGTGGCCATCCCGAGCCGGTTCGCAGTGATCTGGCCGGGAACATCGTTCCATGCCGGGGGGGTGCTCGCGCTCCTGCTCGTCGTCGGGGTCGCCCTCTTCCTTCGCTCCACATCCGCCGGCTTCGCATTGCGCGCGGTCGGGGCAAACCGAGAAGCCGCCCGCGCCGCGGGACTGCCGGTCGACCGAACAGTCACCGGAACATTGTTCGTGTCGGGGGCTCTGGCCGGAATCGCCGGGGCAGTCCAAGTCTGCGGCGTGACCTACTTCCTCGCCGATCCGTACTCGAAAGGCTACGGCTACACCGCCATCGCGGTCGCACTTCTGGCAGGCCTCTCCCCCGGCTGGCTGCTGCCGTCGGCACTTTTCTTCGGTGCCCTCGCCGCCAGTGCATCCGAAATCCAAACCGCCGGACTATCGTCCGTTTTCGTCCAAGTCTTCCAAGCGGTGGTACTGCTCAGCTTGCTTGCCGCCGGGTGGGCACGCGAGCGATTCTCCCGTCCCGAACCCAAGGGAGGCGCGTCGTGAATCCCGAGTGGATCCTCCAGCTGATGACCTACGCCGCACCGGTTCTGTTCGCCGCTCTCGGCGGGCTCATCGGCGAAAAATCAGGGCTTGTCGACATCAGCCTCGAGGGAAAGATGCTCTGCGGGGCCCTTGCCGCGGCCGCGTTCGCCGCCGCCACCGGAAACCCTCTCCTCGGAGCAGCCGCCGCCGCACTCGCCGGCGCAGCCGTTTCCTTGGTCACCGTCCTCTTCGCCATTGTCCAGCGACGCGACCAAGTCATTGTCGGAACCACCGTCAACTTCCTCGCGCTCGGCCTCACCGGGGTCCTTGCCCGCGCGTGGACAAAAACCAATCCGGATGCACTCACCGCGCCGGCGCTGCCCCGGCTCCTCGGCCCACTCGACCCTCTCACCCTCGTCGGGTTCCTCTTGGTTCCGGCGCTTTGGTGGTTCTTCCAACGCACATCCGGCGGAATCATCGTTCGCACCGCCGGGGAACGTCCCGCCGCGGCCGCCGCCGCTGGAATCCAAATCAACCGCCTGCGCTCCGGCGCATCCCTCGTCTGCGGCGCACTCTGCGGACTCGGCGGAGCCTGCATCTCCATCGGAATCTCCAACAATTTCGCAGAGGAAATGACCGCGGGACGCGGCTTCGTCGCGCTCGCAGTGGTTGTATTCGGACGGTGGTCGCCGCTCGGGGTCCTCGGCGCATCCTTGGTCTTTGCCGCCGCAGACATGCTGCAAACCCGCCTTCAAGCTTCCGGTGCAATTGACATCCCCTATCCGATCTTCCTCGCCATTCCGTATGTGTTGACCCTGCTCGCACTTGCCCTGCGTGGAAACCGATCCGCCCCCCCGGCAGCCCTCGGCGAACCGTGGAACCAAGACTGACAGCTCCGCAGCGTTCAACCGAGAACCATCCAGCGTGTCGCGCCTGAAACAGCACCGACGCGCCGATCAACCATTACCGACATCGAACAACGCGCGGAACCGGGATCCGCCGGACGATATAATTCGCCATGAACGAAAGTTGGGTCGGACTCACCCCGGAAGAGCTTGTCGCCTGGGCCGCCGACTCGGGCCTGCCGGCATTTCGTGGACGTCAAATCGCGCAGGCTCTCTACGCCCGCGGCGCCCGGCACACCGACCAACTCACCGACCTTCCCAAAGCGCTGCGCGACACCGTCGCCGCCGTCAAACCTCTCGCACCGTGCAACGTCCGAACTGCACAAACGGCCACTGACGGCACGGTCAAGTACCTGCTCGACCTGCCCGACGGGGAAGTGGTCGAGACCGTCTACCTGCCCTACAAGGAACGGACCAGCATCTGCATCTCGTCGCAGGTCGGTTGCCCGATGGCCTGCTCGTTCTGCGCAACCGGCACCGAAGGATTGGCGCGCAACCTCACCGCCGGCGAAATTGTCGACCAATACCTGCTGGTCCAATCCCTCCACCCCGACACCCGTATCTCGCACGTCGTGATGATGGGAATGGGAGAACCCCTCCTCAACCTCCCCGCCGTCCTCAAGGCAATCCGAATCCTCACCGGACCGGTCGGACTCTCGATGCGCCACATCACAGTGAGCACGGTCGGCGTGGTCCCGGGAATCGACAAACTCGCGCAAGAGGATCTCCCGCTTACCCTCGCGGTTTCCCTCCACGCCCCCGACGACGCCCTGCGCTCCGAACTCGTGCCACTCAACGAAAAATATCCCGTTGCCGTACTGATGGACGCGTGCCGACGATACACAAACCAAACCCGCCGCCGCATCACGTTCGAATATGTCCTGATGGCAGGAGTCAACGACAACGACGGCGACGCACACCGGCTCGGCGCACTCCTCGCCCGCCAACCCCTCTGCGCACTCAACACCATTCCCTACAACAGCACGGAAGTGGATGCCCGGTACCGCCGGCCCACATCCGAAGCCACCCGGCGCTTCCGAGAAATTGTCGCGTCGTATGGCGTCGTGGTCACCCAGCGCCAGGAAAAAGGACACAACATCGCCGCGGCGTGCGGACAACTGAAACGCGCCACGGACCGCATGGGCGCCTCAATGCGCAAACTCCCCATGGCGGTGAACGTCACGCCGTGAAACGGAGCAAGGGTCCACGAACCAGCCCGCCGCTCAAACCCATGCCCGGTGGAACGCGCCCAACGGCCCCCACCACCACCGACAACGCGCCTCCCCAGCCCGACACCACACCCGAAGCCGCGCTCACCGGCTCCGCCGCCGACAACACGCCTCCCCAAGCCGACTGCGCACCCGCCACCGACTCCACCACCGACGACGCGCCGGCCGATACCGCCCGACAATCGGCAATCCTGCCCGCGGAGTCACCCCTCACGCCTGAGGATGACAGTTCCGAAACAAAACCCGAAACCGAAGCCGACTCCCCGGCGCTTCCCGAGGGCGATGCCGAATGGCTCGAGGTCATCCGATCAATCCCGGAAACCGTCTTCCTCGCGTTGCTGCGCAAAGACAAGCGATGTGCCCAGCAACTGCTCAAAGGATTCCGGCCGAACCAAGGGATTGTAAACCACCCGTTTCTCGCGAAACAGTTGCTCAAACTGGTTCGTGAAAGCCCCGCTCTCGGCAAGGCGATTCTCGAACTGGCTGCCAAATGCGAGGCCACCCAGAAAATCCACGACGATACACCGAAGGCGCGGACCACAGGGAAAACCGGTCCGGCAAAACGTGCGCCACGGACCGTCCCCTCCGCCACGGAAGAGTCCCTGAGGCAACGCATCAAGGAGTTGGCGAAGAACAAGACGGATGCGCAACGCGACGCCCGGGCGGCGGAGGCCGAAACCAAACGCCTGCGCGACCAGGTGGCCAAACTCAAATCCGACATCGACAAACTCAAGGACGAAATCGCACGGCGGAACTCCCAACTCCAACTCGAGATACGCAAGGTCCGAAAACACGCAACCCAGCTCGAAGACGTTCGCAAGGAACTGGAACAGGTCAGACGCGAGCCGAGACGCTCCGGGAAATCCACTCCCGAAACACAACCCAACGC
>CAZYBA010000276.1:0-4893 GCA_964646105.1 uncultured Armatimonadia bacterium | reverse complement strand
CCCTCCATTAGTTACGGTTCTGGTACGCGTATAGAGCTGAGCAAATGCCGGCGCCCCTCCCGACACCACCACGCCGGCAATTGCCAGCACAATTACCAGTTTCCTACGAAGCAACATCCAGACAGCCCTCCCGGAAAGTCTCAGCCCAATCAGTCTCCAATGCTGATCCAAATCCGCAAATAAACGCCGACTCGCGGCACTATACACAAAACTACCACAGGCTCCGGATGCTATCCAGTCAATTGCATATATGAAAAATCCAACCAACCACCCAAGACGAATTTTTTCATTCTCCTCGAGACATTTAAGCCACGAATCAAACCGCCCAACCCTCCCGCATCCCTGCGTTGACCGAGCGACCAACCCTCCCTACAATGCCAACCATGCCCCGGAACGTTGCCACCCCCCGTCCCCCACGCCGACTCGCCATCGATTCCGGATCCGTTGTCCGCACCCTCGAACGCCACGGAGACTCCCTGGTCACCACCCGAATCCAGAACCGACGCCAAAACCAAGTCATTCGGGTCGACAGCGACGAGTTCGCATTCCGGCTTGCGGGAGGCGCGCTTTTCACCGCACGGGAATGCGTGGTTGTCGACGTCCGACAGGTTCCAACGGCAACCGGCGCCACGGTCGAGATCACCTACCGCCCACTCCCGGCCCGCGCGAATTCGGCCGGTGTCCCTGTCGAAGTGGTCGTCCGCTTCGAAACCATTCCCCCGGCCGCACCCGGGGATCCCGGCGGGCAACGCAAATCCCTGCGGGCCGTCTTTCCCGCCGGCGCTCCCGACCCGCACCACCTCGAAATCGAACGTTTTCGAACCGCAGCCCCCGCAACCCGAGGCGGACGCGGCGAGCCCGTCGTCCTCGGCCAAACCCTGGTCCTGCTCCCCGACAACCCGTCCCAACAAACCCGCCATACCGACGGCAACACCCCGCGCCCCTACTCCCACCGCTTCGAACGCGTCGGCAACCACTCGGTCGTCGAACTTGAAAACGGCGACACCGAACCGAATCCGCAACCCGGGCTCGTACGCTGCCTTCACTTCCCCCTGCTCGAACGACAACCCGCCACACTCCCGACGCTGCAAAGCCAAGGCGTGATTACCCTCGCGCCCGCGCCCGGCCAATCCGCCGAAGACACCGTGGTGGACCATATCCAGCCGCCCGAACACGCCCGGGCGTTCACCCACTACAACAACTGGTTCGACCCCGACGCCAAAAACCTGCGCGGCAACACCCTGCCCGAAGTCCTCAAACGTTTCCAAACCGCACTCGCCGGATCCGGAATCCAGCTCCAAGCACTGGTGCCCGACAACGGCTGGCAAGACCGACGATCCGTCTGGCGGCCCGATCCCGCCCAGTTCCCGAACGGCAACGCCGACATCGCCCGACTCGGAAGGCAGCTCGCGGACGCTGGCTCGGGCCTTGGACTCTGGATCGCCATCGACAACACCACCAACGATGTCGATTTCGCCCGCGCCCGCGGCTTCTCCAAAGCACAGCCCAACGCCTATTTCCGCCAGTACTTCCCCCACCAGTCGCTCGCCGATCCCGCCTGGCAGACCGCCGTCCGACGTCAACTCGAAACACTCGCCAACACCGCCGACCTGCGCTACGCCAAGCTCGACTTCAACCACCTCTCCCACACCGTCCCCACCGACCGGCACGGCCACGAAGCCGAACTCAAGGGCTTCATCCGGATCGTCGAGCCGCTGAGACAGCGCAACGTTTTCGTGAACGCCACCAACTGGACCTGGCACGCCCCCGCGTGGCGCAAACTCGCCGATACGGTCTGGATGCTGGCCGGGGACGACGGATTCAACGGGAATTTCCCCGAAATTTCCGGGCGCGCCCAAGCCACCACCGACCGCGACACGTTCCTCTGGCGCATGTGGGGCGATCCCGACGACCGACCGTGGTTCCCCATCTCCGCCATCATGACCCACGGCATCATCCGCAACGCCGCCGGCCAGATGGCCTTCCCCACCGACACCCCGCTCGACTGGAGCGACCATGTCCTGATGCACTACGGTCGCGGCACCCTGCTGCGCGAGTGGTACCTCTCCCCGGCCCATGTCACCCGGACCGAGTGGGACTCCCTGATCGCCGTCCACCGCTGGGCCGACCGAAGACGCAGCGACCTGATCCAGTCGACCTTCATCGGGGGCCGACCCGACGAGGGCCATGTGTACGGCTATGTCGGCTGGGCCATCGACGGCCAATCCGGAACGTTGGTGGCCCGGAACCCGTCCCCGGCTCCGCAGATGCTCGAGATCCCTCTCGACCGACGCAGCCGTTTCCGCGACCGATCCGCGCGTCACTGGACCGGCAACTTGGTCTACCCGCGCTCCGAACTCTTGGAAACGTACGCCCGTGCCGGCGAGATGCTGCGCATCCCGGTGGCCGGCTACGAAACCGTCGCGATCGAACTCCACCCGGCCCGGGACGGCGGCGTTTCCGTATCGCGCCGTACGCCGCGGTCGACGGAAACGATTGTTGTCAAGAGAACAAGTACCGCGGAATGCGAGATCCGCGTCGCCCCGGCTGCCGATGGACGGCGTTCGCTTTTGGTAATGGGATATCCGAGTCTTCCCGAAGTGGTTGTCAACGGAAAGCCGGCGGTGCCCCTGCGCAGCGCGAGCGGCACCCCCAACACGTTTGCGAGTTACGCGGTCGACGGCATGCCCAGCGCGATGGCCCGCCACTGGTCCATGGCCGAGTTCGATTTGGCTAAGTTTGGGAATGATCCCGTTCGAGTCGCGCTGCGCGGCAGCGAGTCGGACACCCGCGCCGAAGCCTGGGTGCTCGCCGAACAATCCGCCGGACCCGCCCCCCGACCCGGTGGCGCCGCCTCACCGCGGACTTTCCCCGGCCTGCGGCGTTTCACCGAGCTCGCGATTGGTCCCGTGCCTATCCCCGCCACCCCAGCGGCCGCACCTTCGCTCTCCGACAACATCCTGCGCGAGAGTGTTTCCGCCGAGATACAGGTGTCCGTTTTCGGCAACTCGCCCGGCTACGGCGAAAAGACCGTCCTCGTGAACGGACAACCGGTTGGGGTGTTGCCGAGGGGCGGGGACGAATGGACGAAGGCTGTCTTCTCCATTCCGGTCGATCCCCGGACTGGTGCCGCCCGCGCAGTCTCGGTGCAGGTGGTCTGCCCCGCCGACGACGACAAGTTCAAGGTGGGGCGTGTGGTCTACCGCGTGGTCGGCAAGGACGGCGCATCGTTCACGGTCCGCAGCAACGCGGTTTTCTGCCACGACAAGCAATGGCCGTTTTTTGAAGGAAACGAACCGGACGTCGACACTGCCCGCAAACTGCGCCAGACCCCGCCGGTTGTCCTGGAGTTCGGGAAATCCGACTGATCGGCGTGCGACCCGCTTGGCCGAGAATCCCCCTACTCCCTGCCACCGCCTGCCGGGACCCCGCAAACCGATTCGTCAAGCGAAGTCGGGACAGGAGGGAGCGCGACCGAAGGCGGGATTCCCGACGGTTACGGGCGAGCCGTGGTACCGGGCGCGGTGCGGCGACGCTTGCGCGCACGTACCACGAACGGCAGCACAAACATCCAGATCCCGCTGATCCAAAGCAACAGCAACCCGATCGCCGACGGCAGGAACACTCCCAACTTGCCGAAGTCGCCGCCGAAGAACGATCCGTCGTGGATCGACTCGATCCAGTCGCTGCGACGCACCGCGCGCGACAACACGGTCCCGTCGGCACTGTCCACCTGCACCTCGAAATCCGGGTCCAGAATCACCTTGGCAATGCCTTTGCCCGGGCGTACATCGATGCGGTCGATCCGCTCCCACGGCACCGGTGCATCGGGCCCAGTCCCGGTGGCCGCGCGGGCAATCGACTCCAGCGACACCAACGGAGCCTTCGCCGAACCACGTTTCTCGACGGGCTGAACCCAGGGGAGCTGCTTCTTCAACTGCAACAATAGGCCGCTGGAAATCACCACCAACACCGGCAATGCGATGGCGGCGGAAACCCAGTAGTGGATGCGGCGGTTGGCGAAATGGACAGTCATGGCGCGGGAATAATCCAAGGGACAGCAGCAGCGCTCGACCGCATCTTACCGTCACCACCTGCGCAAGACGCGGCGATATCCGGGGAGATCGCGAACGTTCGTACCGACCAATCACGGTGCCGAGTCGTCGATACAATCGCCGAACCACCCCGTCGAGCGACTCCCCGCCGGGCTTTGGTATGCTGGAACCCGGACAACGGCCACACCGGTTCCGTGTTCGCAACCGACGCCCCTTTCTCCCCATGACCGACGGCACCGTGTCACCCGCCCCACCGCCGACTCCAACGTCCCCGGAGAACCATCCGCCCCGAGACACCACGTTCGACCGGATCAAAGGCATCGGAATCGCGGAGGTCATGGTGCACCACACCCTCGGTGTGACCGTCCGCAAGTTCGCCAGTGCAGGCACTCCGGGCTGGTGGACCATGGTCACTCTCTCGCAAATCCTGCACTTTGCGGTCCCGGTCTTTCTCTTCGTTTCGGCCATCCTGCTTGCCCGCAGTGTCTCCAAGTCAGAAACTCCCGATTGGACACGCTACCTGCTCCGACGCCTGCGCCGCACCGGGATTCCGTTCCTGGTCTGGAGCGCGATCTATCTGGCCTTCCGGATCGCAATCGCAACCGACCCGGGCGACTCCGACACCATCGCCGTGCGAGCCCGGTCCTTGCTCGCGTTCCCGATGCTGCAAACCTACCTGCTCTGGGGCAAGGCTCACTTCCTCCTCTACTTTTTCGCCATTCTCATCCATCTCTCGATGGCGCTGCCCCTGCTGATCGGGATTGTTCGCAAGTGCCCTCCCCGATTCCCGGTGGTCGCACTATCTGCCGTAGGCGCCCAAGCCCTGGTCCACCAATTT
>CAZYBA010000275.1:3381-4926 GCA_964646105.1 uncultured Armatimonadia bacterium | reverse complement strand
TCCGCTCACCGTCCCCGACAAACAACTCCCAAGCGTCCTCGCCCGTCACCAGAACCGCCATCGCTTGCCCGGGGTTCTCCGATAATGCGCTCCGGGCCATGGCGATCGACTCTGGCTCCACCCCGGCGAAGCGTCTGCCGGCCTTTTGGGCAGCGTCCTCCCATGCGGACAGCACGGATTCGGTCAGGAAAAACGCGGTTCCCGAGAGCGGGTTGGCGTCGGCGACTCGCGATTCGCACCAGAGTGCACCCGCCCCGCCGTCCCCGGCCGGAAGCAGCTTCTGCGTATCGAGCTCTGCACGCAACATCGCTCCACGCTGGGCCGGGGGCAGGTATGGAAGCTCGATCGAACGGCAGCGAGGCATCGGGAACGGCATGGTGAACTGCGTCTGCCGCGGACGACAACGGAGCCTGCGCAGGACGCTGGCAATGGTTGTGCCAAGAGACTCGGGCAGACGCGAGTCGCCGGGGTCGACCGGGGGCAACGGCAAACGAACACAGCTGTGCACCCGAGGCACTGTGCCGTGTTGAACGATCGAGACGGCGTACAGTGCTCCGGGTCGGTAGGCGACCCCAACCGAGGCGGGCTTGTTCTCGGCTCCCATGGTTCAGGTGATCCTTTCAGAATTGCGGGATTCGAAACAACCGGTTCGCGGCACGCCGTGGGCCGTCGGCGAAATCGGGCGCAGTCGGAACTGCGCCACTTCCCGGACCAACACGGTGTCCGCGCGCAGGGTAAGGTCGACCTCCACAGCGACAATTCCAGAGAGTTGGCTGGCCGAAATCGTTCCGATTTCACGGTATTCGAGATTGCCGTCGGCATCGGGAACCCCGTAACGAAAAATCAGCGACTCGATGGACGAGTTCACGGTGGTCGTTTGGATCCCCGTATTGCCACCTGTTCGTAACAGTTGTTTATTGGTGACTTTAAAAGTGATTCGGGTCGGTTGCGCCAGGGTGACACTCGGGGAACGTTCCAAAACGAGTTGACGTTGGTCGCTCGCGGATCCCGTGCTGCTGTCGAGCACCACACGATGGGCGTTGTTCACCGCGTTGCGGAATGTCTCCATCACCAGCTCGGATTCACCCAAGGTGCGGATGCGCGCGGCGGTGACCGCATGGTTGCGGGCCGCCAACGTCAGCAGGGACCCGGCCGACGTTGCCAGCAGGGCCAATCCGGCGGCGGCGCAGACGGTCTCGACGACGGTGAATCCGGCAGACAGCAGGCCGCGGTGGAGTCGCCCGAGTTGGCGAACGGAACAACGGGCCGATCGATCGGTTGCGCAAAAACGTTTGGACGCTTGGGCGATCCGAGCTTTCGCAGGCATCGCTCCGGTGCGGCGACGCCGGGATGAGCCTACTGTCGTGGGACCGGTTGGCGCTTGGACGCTCCGACCTTTCGCAGGCATCGCTCCGGTGCGGTGACACCGGGACGATCCTACTGTCGTGGTACAGGTTCGGGTTGGGAAAAGCGCACTCCGGCGAAGATCGCGCAAGATGTTCATGGGGCGGCTCCGGTCACCCAAAGACGTAGGTCGTCGAGGAC
>CAZYBA010000275.1:0-3371 GCA_964646105.1 uncultured Armatimonadia bacterium | reverse complement strand
TCGGATACCCGGACATGGATTTCGTCCAGACCGTCCACGGTCCCGCTGGACGCAGTCCCGGGCAACGGGGAACGTTCGATGTCGACCCGGTACACCGCGGCGTCGCTGTTCGCGTCGACACGTCGACCATGGACATCGCAGGCGAATGTCGTCGACAGGCTTTGGTTCCGCGAGGCGCGGGCCCATTCGGCGGTGCTGCGGGCCACACTGCGCGCGCGCTGGAGCTTGCGTCGTTCGGCAGGAATTCGGTCGAACTGGGTCCAGGCGGCTACCGCCGTGGCCGCTACCATCGAGAGGAGCAGACCCGCCACCAAGACCTCCAAGGCGGAAAAGGCACGACGTCCACGACCGGGTTTGAGCGTTACCGCCGGTTGTCTCACGGCAACACCTCGTAATCCACCGGAATCCACCGGGAAATGCTTTCGTCACCCATGGTCAACGACGAGTGTGGCGCTTCGCGGAGCACCGCGCCCCCGCCGACGGACAGATTCCAGGCAACCACCGAACCCACCCATTCGACAATCCCTTGTATGTTGACGGCGCCGAACATCCGCGGAGTTGTTTCGCCGGGGATTGGCTCGCTGGCGAGCGAGTACAGTGCGCCGCGGAACGATGCATTCCCGGAAATCGAAACCCCCGCCGGATGGGCGCAGTAGATGCGGAACGCGAAGGGTGCGTCGGTTTTCTCCAACGTCCAGGCGGTTTGCAGACGGATGGCAGGATCGTTGGGGCGTTTCGAAGGCAGCAACCAGAGCCGGACTACGGATTCCCCGGCGCGGGCGGGGTTTGGATGGCGGCTCGGAATTCGGAATGCTGGGTCGGTCATCACCACCCACGCGGTGCCGGTCGGGCCGGTGCCGGTTTCCGAATCGGGGTGGTTGCGGATCATCACCGGTGCGTTGCCGGCGGTGTCCTGGAGAATGGCGGTGGCGACGTGGTCGCCGGGGAGGAGTCGGAACGCGGCGAATTCTTCCGATTCACGCATGCCGAGTTGGCGCAACAGGGTCGACGACGGGGTGCGCAGGTCGAGGACGGGTTCGTCGGGGGTTCCCGCAAGCGGCAGCGGACCGATGTCGCGAACTTTCCCGTAATCGGGATGGCCACCCTTCGCCATGCGCACCACGATCCGGACCAACGAGCGGCTGTCGTTGATCCGCATCAAGGCGTCCCGCGCAGTCGGTGTCGCGGCAACTCCCCGGCTTGCAAGTCTCCGGCGCGCGACGCTGTCGAAGTCGGGGAGGAACGCGCTGGAGGCTTGGTTTCGTACAAACGGATCGGCCAAGGTTCCAGAGGTGGTGGTTCCGCGCGGATCGCCCGGTGACGATACCTTGGTTGCCGGTGACAAATCCGAATTCACGGTGTTGGCATCCCCGCGCAGCACCAACGGACCATCGTAAAAGACGGCGCTTCCGCCACCCACGATCCGTCCTTCCACCCCGGATCGTCCGACAAGCGAACTGTTGCCGGTGAACCGCAGGGCGGGACCTCGGTCGTTGCCTGGTCCGGGGTTGTCATCGGTGTGGGGATCCACTCCGTAGGCCGCGCCGAGTTCGAAGATTCCGGACGGCCGGAGCAGCCAGCGGACCCCGCGCACCGCACCGTTGCACCATCCGAACGCCACAATGGCCATGCCGCCGGGAACCACCCGATGCCCGACCGTGAACCCCTCCCGCGGGCGGTTTCCCGGCGCGGGCAATCGGGGAAATCGGTTGGGGAATGCGGACCACTCCCGCCGGAATCGGTCGCTGGTGTCGATTGTTCCGGGCGCTGCACGATCCAGGTCGAGCAGTGGGGGAAGACCCGCGGACGCGTTTTCCGCAAAGCCGGCATTCCACTGGTGCACATAGGCCGCGGCCGCTGATTCGGCGTGCGCCAACGCGCGTTGGCGGTTCTGGCGCGCCTGGGCGGCACGCATTTCGGCAACGGCCAACTGCTGATGGGCAACCGTAGCCAAGGAAAGTCCGAGGAGAAACAACAGCACAACGGGCAGCACATGGCCGGAATGTTTCGTCCGGTCCGGATTGGTACGGCGTGTCGAGGAACGGGTGTTTCCCATTGCGGTGCAGAAGTTACGGGGGACCATTGAGACCGATGAATCGAGGAAACGGGAGCGACGGGGGGACCGGTCGCTCCCGCGGTGTGCACGAGATTTCGTTGAATCTGGATTCCGTTGCCGGCACCGTCGGAGCGGTCGGGGATGCGATTTCGAGCCCGACCGCCCCGCACGGTATCCGGCGGTTGTTTAGAACGGGTTGCTCTGGTCGGCACCGCCTTGCGCGAGGGCCATTTGCCAGGTGGTCGCCGGAGCGCTCACGTCGGTCGCGTGCTGGGCAGCTCCCGCACACTCGATGCGGCATTTGCCACTGTCCAGGAAGACCTGGTAGGAACCGTTGTCGAGCGGGCATCGCGGCGCGCTCGCCAGCCCTTCCGGGGCGCCCACCAGGCCACCGGTCGGCGGGACACCCGGCGAACCCGCGACATATGCCGCAAGCCAGGTGCTGTCCGACGAGGTTGTGCCGCCGCAGTATTTGCCGAAACGCGTGTGGTACGCGGATTCGGCGGCGGCGATCGACGCCATGTTGGCGGTGCACGCACGGGCGGCGCTGCTCTTGCGGGTGTTCACATAGGCCGGTACCGCGATGGCCGCCAGCACCGAAAGGACCAACACAACCGCCAGCAGTTCGACCAGCGTGAAGCCGGCCTGGGAACGAGAAAACGTTGCACGAGTCATGAAAAGTGTGTCTCCGTCAAATTTGTTGATAGCTGCCAGTAACAGGTGCGGATGAAACAGCGCGTAATCCGACGGACTAGGACGCCGGGATTACGACAGGGAACGGTTTCTTCAGACAGTCCCTGCACTGACGAAAAAGGCTATCCGGACCCGCTCCGGAGTTCGTCTTCTTCCTTGGAGATTGAGGGCCGAATTCCCACAATCGGCCGTCCCGCGGAGAACGTTTTCCGACCCTTGATTCCCGACTCCGTGCCAGTGGGCGACCATCCGCACTGGAAAGCGCGAGACCCAAGTTGCTTCGCGGCAGCCCCGACGCAGTCATCGAAGCCGGGGTGGGGCCGGACGCGGTCTACTTGGCCTTGAGCAGGGTTTCGGGCAACGTGAAGATGGGGTGGTACAGGGCCACCAACAGCCCACCCACCACCGCACCCACCGCGACGATCATGGTGGGTTCGAGCACCGAAACCGCGCGGCGCAAACGGGTATCCACCGAATCGTCCATCCACGCGCACGCGCGCCGCAACACATCGGGCAGGGTCCCGGTGGCCTCGCCGACCGCCGCCATGCCGCACAACAGGGGAGGGAACGCTTCCTGCGCCATCCACGACTGCGACACCGATCCGCCCGACGCAACGTCCCG
>CAZYBA010000274.1:0-4967 GCA_964646105.1 uncultured Armatimonadia bacterium | reverse complement strand
GCCTGCGAGAACCGTGTTGGCGGGTGTCCGATCTATTCGGAATCGATTTGAAATCCACGGCATGAGCTCTTCGATCAGATACCGGTCATGGCGAACGGAATGTCCCCCGCCATATTTGGGATCTGCAGACCCCGTGTATTCGTCCATCCGTTGCGACCCGCCATTCCAAATCCCTACCAAAATGCAGGGCCGGACCTGCCGGTTCGCAATCAAACCACGGGTGGTCCGGTCGGCCTTCCATGTCTTTCCCCGAATGAAAGCGGTCTGGGGATCGAAAACGTTCTGGCCGTCGAGCAAATAGACCACCGGGTATCGGGCCCAGGAATTCTCGTGATACTCCGGCGGGAGGCAAATCTCGATGGTCCGGGCATCGCCGAGGTGTCGGGATCGGAAGGGGCGCAGCCTTTGGATTCCGTCGGGTGGAGTGGGTTGTCGCATAGGCCATCGTATCCAGACCAGGACTACTTGACGAGGGGGAGTTGATCAACGGCTTTGCCATGCAGAACACCGATTCACCACGGTACCGGTGTAACTGTTTCGATTCGTGGATATGGATCGGACCGCAAACGGATTGCCGGCAACTCTTGACGTCTCGTCAGGTTCAGGTTATGGGTTACAGAATGCACGGTACGGAGTTGGTTCTGGGACGGGTACATCCACGGGCTCGGGAAGCGGGTCGTGTGGATGCGATGCTGGTTCGTGACGGCCGGGTGGTTTCAACCGGATCCCGGGCCGAAATGGAATCTGTCGCCGGAGGCGGCATTGCCATCGACAGGGTTCGCGACTTTGGAGCCCGGACCATCCTGCCGGGTTTTATCGATTGCCATCTACATCTCTTTTGGCTTGGATCATTGCTGCTCCGACAGGCCGATCTCATGGGATCCACGAATCTGGCTGAATTGTTTGGTCGATTGCTTGCCCATTCGGAGCAGACCGAATGCCCGTGGATTCTGGGCCGAGGATGGGATCAGGACAAACTTTCCGAAGGGCGCGAACCGACACGCGCCGATCTTGACCACCTCTTTCCGGTCAAACCGGTGTTGATCACACGGGTTTGCGGCCATTGCGCCATCGCCAATTCGGCCGCGATTGGGCATCTTTCACAGGAAGAACAGACGTTGGGGGATCCGGAGACCGGTCGGTACACCGAAACGGCCATCGCGGCGTTTCATCGTTACATACCGGCATTGACTTCGGACGAACAGGAGGAGGCCGTTCGCCGCGCCGAAAAGGTAGCGTTGCGCGTCGGGATCACCACCGTGGGCACCTTGCTCGATACGAGCGATCAGATGGGAGCATATTTCCGTCTTCACCGCCGTCGGGAATTGCGATTGCGTGTGGTCGGAATGCCACCCTGGACCTCCGTCGAAGCTTTGCATGCGAACGGAGTAGGTTCTGGATTCGGTGACGATCATCTGCGTTTCGGAGGGGCGAAACTCTTCGCCGACGGATCGTTTGGCGCCCGCACCGCGTTGCTTTCGAGCCCGTACAGCGACCACCCCGACACCACCAATCTGGGTATCCGCATTTACACCTCGGAAGAACTGACCAGACGGGTGGTTGATGCGGATCGCAAGGGATTTCAGATTGTGATCCATGCGATCGGGGATCAGGCGCTTCGGGAAGCCATCGGTGCAATCGAGACGGCTTTGGAGAATCGCTCCAATGTTCTTCGCCACCGCATCGAGCATGTTTCATTGGCGCCTGCGGATCTGCGTGAACGAATGGCTGGTTCCGGGATACTGGCGGTAGTCCAACCGCAATTCGTCACCAGCGACACATGGACCGGGGAACGGTTGGGGCCCGACCGGTCCGCCGATGCCTATCCGTTCCGGGCTTTGCGCGACGGTGGTGTGCGGCTTGGATTGTCCTCCGATTGTCCGGTCGAACGTCTGGATCCATTTGCGCTGCTTGCCGCCGCAGTTTGGCGGGATGCCTGGAGTCCGCAGGGCGGATTGACTCTGGACGATGCTCTCGAGGATTACACGTTGGGGTCCGCTTATGCGCTGGGAATCGAGAATGCCGTAGGGTCGCTCGAGACGGGAAAATGGGCGGACTATGTTGTTCTTGATTGCTCGCCTTGGGATTTGTCTGAATCGGAGTTCAAAAAGATGACGGTTTCGGAAACGTTTGTCGCGGGTGTTTCTCGGGAGAGGCAAGGGTCGTGATGTCGAACGAATTGCAGTTTCCCCAATGGATCCGTCGTTGTTTCCCGGGCTCCGGTGGGAGCAATCGAACCGCGGATCGTTTTCGCAGGCTTGGCGCACACGAATTTGATGCCAAGGGATCGGCCGCGGGTTGGGTGGACGTTTCGTTGGAATTCCCAGGACTGGATGGGAAACCGGAGACCGGAGAAGGGCGAATTTTTCTTCCAGCCCGTTTGCGAACCGACAGCGGCCCTTTACCGCTGATCCACAACGCCGGGTATGAATTGGATCCAGCGGGAGCCGCGGGTTGGCTGAAGCAGGGATACGTGGTTTCCACCATTCGCAACCATCCCCTCAACCCGCTGGGACGTGGATATCTTCTGGACGCCGCCTTTTTGAATGCCGCGCGTGCCCTGCCGTTCGTGGATCCCGGGGCGGTGGGAGTCAACGGGGGAAGTGCTGGCGGTTGGATGACACTGATGCTGGCATCCTCGACATTTCCACTGATCTGGGCGATGCCGGATGTTCCGCCCCTGCATTGGAATTACAACGCAGATTTCATCGCGCGAAACAAGGAACGTTCGGGGCGGTTGGGATCGGATGGAAAGCCGGTGCTTCCGTTCACGCATGCAGTCTCGGCGATCACCGACCAAGACCGCTCCGTCTTCGGGACGGACTTTTTGTCCCCCGAATGGCTCTCCTATTCTCCTTTGGCGCAACTCGACACCATCACCGGACCTGTCATGGCGATTTTCACAACCGCCGACATGCTGGTCCCGATCAATCAGGTGGGACGAGAATTCGTTCGCCCGATCGATCCAAAGCGTTTTCCCGAGGGATTCTCTTTCGAGTACGATCCTCGCACCCCGCGAATCGACGGGAAGTGGACGCTGACGCAACTGCTGAATCGGCGTAACCGGGAGATCTTCGTCATCTCCTCTGTGGCATCCCAAACCCGGCTCACCATTGATTTGCGTTCCAACGGTCCCGCGCGGCGGATCGAAATGCCTTTTTCGAAATCGAAACAGTGGTCTGTCGTGATTCTGGACGAAGGGGCGCCCGAGCCGACGGTGGGGCATTTGAAATATGTCTGGGATCAGAACCGCGAGCCGTTCCGGCGCCATTGGGAGTCGGTTGGCCTGCGTCCGGATCAATTGACGAGTGTGAAATTGATGCAGCTGATGCACCGGTACGCGGGGCGGGCGTGGCGCCCGATGCGCATCCAGCCGGGCGGAACCGGTTCGATCCGGTCGGCGAACACCTTGGACTGGCCCGAAGCGGAAAAATACGATGTCCTTTTGGGGCTGGAGGCGTTTGTGGCCGATGATCAACGGGCCGACCGGTTTGTCGAGGTGTATTCAGGATTGCCTCGCAAGTGGCAACTGTTCGACTTCGGAACCGCGGCTCCAAGCCCGGCTGCAGTCCGCCGTTACTTTTCCGAAGCCCGTCGCAGGGGGGGCGCCTGACTCGATTTGCCGAAGTCAGCGGACCAGCGATGCGAGGAACCGGTCGACGTCGGCTCGAAAAGGCAATCCTGGTTGCGCTCCGGCGCGCGTCACCTTGAGACTGGCGGCTGCAACCGCGTACGGGATCGCGTCGGAGAGTTCTTGTCCGCCTGCCAGACCGACTGAGAGGGCGGCTGTGAAGCAGTCGCCCGCTGCGACCGTGTCCACCACCTCGACCTTGGGGGCTGCATAGGTCCGAACCTGGTCGTTCCTGTAATGGAGTGCTCCGTTCTCCCCATGCGTGGAAATGACGTCCATCCCGAAGCGGTGGAGATGATCGGGTCCGCCCAACAACGCACACTCTTCCTCGTTGGGGGTCATCCAGCGCACCAATCTCAGAACGGGGTCGGTAAGGATCCGGGCGGGAGCGGGGTTGCACAGAACGGGAACCCCATTGCGTGCGGCGAGCAGAATCGACGCTTCGACCGTTTCTGGAGGTATCTCGAAACTGATGACCAACAGGTCCGCGGACCGGATCACCCCGGCCGCCTCGTCGACATCCGCAGGAGAAAGTCGGGCGTTCGCTCCAGGGGAGACTACGATTGCGTTGCGACCGGACCCCGCCTCCACCGGAATGAGTGCTGTGCCGGTGGGAACGTCGTTGGTGACCAGAACATGGCCGATGTCGATGCCTTCCGCATGGTATGCCGCACGCGCCGCGCTTCCCGCCGCATCGTCACCCACCCGCGCCACAAAGCAGACCGAGGCGCCCAGGCGTGCGGCTGCGACCGCCTGATTGGCGCCCTTGCCTCCCTGGACAACCGTCATGTCGCCCCCGACCACGGTTTCGCCGGGAGACGGCAGGCGATCGACACGGACGACCAAATCGGTATTGGACGACCCGATGACCACGACACGGGGTTTGCACATATCGAGCGTTTCCCCGCCAGGCCCGCCGCCTCCTGCTGACGATCGCCCAGTGGAGCGATCCTAATGGCCGAATAACACGGCAGGAGTGGGCGAGCGGGACGCGGAACCTCCCACGGGTTCGTCCCTGACGATACGATTGGAGGCGCGGACGCATTGCCGGACCGCGAATCGAGACCTAAATGACCATTGACGTGAACGGGCGTGAATATCGGCTGGACCATCCTTTGCTGGTGGTGGTGTGCATGGACGGGTGTGCTGACGAGTATGTGGACGCCGCGATGTCGGCGGGGCGGGCGCCGAACCTGACCCGCTTCGGAGCAGAGGGCTGGCGCTCCATGGCCCGTGCCTGCCTTCCGTCGTTCACGAATGTCAACAACTGCGCCATTGTCACCGGAACTCCGCCTGCCCGGACCGGAATGGTAGGCAACTACATCCTCGACCCCGC
>CAZYBA010000273.1:0-4975 GCA_964646105.1 uncultured Armatimonadia bacterium | reverse complement strand
TTCCACCGGCGCCCGAATTCACCCCCCGCGGTGCCCAGCCCCGCCCGCCTCTCCCCCCTGTGGACGCCACCGTCGCCGACTCGTTGCGCAAATCCCGGGCCCAGGTTCTCGCGCTGCCGTCGCGGGCGCTCGGACGCAATCTACCGGTCACCGTCCTATTGCCCGACGATTACAGTTCTTCCGGGAAGCGCTACCCAGTGCTTTACCTCTTGCACGGAGCGTCCGGAGACCACACGGATTGGAATAGCAAATCGACGGTTGCCGCGGTCACCCTATCGGTCCCGATGATCGTGGTGATGCCGGATGCCCAAGGGGACAGCTTCTACATCGACTCCCCTGGCTATGGAAAAATCCAAGCTTCATTCCTCGATGACTTGATTCCGACCATCGACGAGCGCTACCGGACCATTGCGCGCCGTGAAGGCCGGGCGATTGCGGGATTGTCCATGGGCGGCTACGGCGCATGGCATCTCGCACTCTCGAGCAAGGACCTGTTCGCATGCGCCGCGTCCCTGAGCGGGGCCCTCGGTTGGGGAACGGGCCCCATGCCCACCTTGGCCAAGAAGCTTTACCCGGAAAACCCGGAAGGCAACTGGACAAAGGACGCGATTCGCCCCTTGATTGAGAAATGGATTCGCCGGGGCGAATACACCGGCCCCGCGCTCTGGTTCGATTGCGGAAAAGACGATTTCCTGATCGATTCGAATCGGCAGATGGACAGCTACCTTTACGCCAAGCGCATCCCGGTGGAATTCTCGGAGTACAACGGGGCCCACGACTGGAGGTACTGGGACGAGCACCTGCGGGACGTGTTGACATTTATCCGTCGACATGTCCGGCAACCGGAGCCGTGAGGTGAAACCCCTTGTCGGATTCGGTCTGGTAAACATCGACCTGATCGCCGTAGTGCCCACATTGCTTCGGGATCGAAAAGTCGATGCGTCGCTGTGGATCGAACAACTCGGCGGTCCTGTTCCAGTTGCCCTGTGCGCGGCAGCACGACTTGCTCCCGACATCGCACCGACATTCGTCGGAACCGTTGGCGACGATGCGTTTGCGTCGATCCTGACCGCGGACCTGGAGTTTTTCGGAGTCGATCACAGCCTGCAACGTCTCGACAAGGGCAAGACGGGTCGCAGCATGGTCCTGCTGGATCAGACCGACGGCAGCAGGACCTTGGCGCATTGGTCGGATTCGACTCCGGATCGTGCCTTTTCGTCCCGTGAACTGGAGTTGTTTCGAGACGCAGATCTGGTTCATGTCGATGGTCGGGATCTGAATGCGACGGTCGCCTGTCTGGATGCTGCCAAATCCGGAAACGCCACGACGTCGTGGGACCTCGGCACAATGCGTCCGGGTCGGGAAGCCCTCTTCCCACGGACCGATATTGTGATCGCCTCGCGAGGCGGCGGGGCCGGGGCATTTCCCGCACTCGAGGAGCATCCTTTGGAGCAAGTCCGCGGATTTCTTAGTGCGGGCGCCAAAATCGCGGCAGTGACTTTGGCCGAAAAGGGAGTCGCCATCGGCTGGACCGGCCATGATCCAATGCTTGTTCCCGCAATATCCACAGAGAACGTCCGGGACACCTGCGGTGCGGGTGACACGTTCCACGGTGCATTTCTCTCGGCGCATTTGCAGGGAGCGGATCCGCTGGAATCCGCCCTGATTGCACAGGCTGCGGTGTCGATACGGATTCGTTCCTATGGGCACCGCGACGGGCTGCCGGACCGCTCCCGGGTCGATCGTCTTCGGTCGGAGCACTGACGACCGGGACGATACCCGAGCGCGCATCGGGTGCAATCCAAGACAGTGTCAGCGGGGTTCAGCCGGCCTTAGCAACTTAATTTCGGCGATACTGGCCCATGGCTGCCCCTCCAGTTCGGATAGCGCCCGGAAGCGATGCGACTTGGCATTGGACGCCTTGTCGAACAGCACCCGGACCGGCTGATCGTCGGCGGGAAATCGTCCGCGGCCAATCTCCGCCCAGGTACCGTCCGCTTGCATCGACTCGAATGCCCAGTCGGCGATTCGGCCGTTCTTGTTGCCTTGCCGCGGCGTATACTCGAACCCGACAACAGGCACCGGTGCACCGAATTGGAAGGTCAGGAAATGCGGTCCCTCCGGCGAACTCTTGGACCATTCGGTGTGCCAGAAGGTGTCGGGGTTGTTGTCGACAGCATGGAAAACCTCCCCTTCCCCCGATTCCACGCTGTCGGCCGTGACCTGCTCAGGCCGGACATTCACGGGTTCCACGGGGACGATGACTTCCAGCGCGGTTTGCACAGGTTCGCTGGCGGGCAGTCCCGCCACGCCCGCAATCGCCGTTATCTGCCCTTTGCCCGGATGGAAAAACGGTCCTGTGTAGCGCAATGCGTTCGTGCCGGGCCGGGAGCCGTCCACTGTGTAGCGGATGGAGGCGTCCGGTTGCGGGTGGCGAATGTGTACCATCCCCGCCTGATCCCGTTCGACGGTCGGCGGACCGACCACCGGCAGGCGCAACCGGGCCTGGGCGGTCAGCGATCCGGAGTTACGTCGTACGGGACGCAGTGAGAAACGCATTCGGGCGACCGTGGGACGGCAAAGGTAGGGACCGAGTGGTTCGGGTCCGCATGATGCGCCCCCAAGCCCCATCTGCTTCCAATCGACGGTGAAGAATACTTCCTTGCGGGGAATCAAGCGGTTGAAACGGCGTTCCTGGCCTTGCCGGTGTCGCGCGGCATCAAGGTCCTCCGGAAGAAAATGGCTCGCCGCCATCGCCATCGGCCCATCCTCGGAGACCACCAGCAGACCGGATCCCTTGGAATCCAGCAACGCAGACCATCGGCAGTCTTCCTTGTTGCCGTTTTCCTGAGGGCGCACATACGAAACGTACTGATCGGTCACCCGACCTCGCCAAACGCCAACGTCCATGGCTTCCTTGCGGTCGGGATAACTCTCCGACGGTCCACGTCCCATCCAGTTGAAACCGGTGTGGGTCGCAGGCACAGTCCAGCGCATTCCCAAGCGGGGCAACGCAGGGACATTGCCGATCGCTGTCAGGGTCTGATCGATCAGGATGGAACCGTCCGGAACCAGCGTGTATTGCACCGATTGACGGAACCCGATGCCTTTGGGACCAAGCCAATCCACATCGGACATGACAACCAGCAATCGTTTGTCGTTTCCTTGGCGCGTTGTCAATGAACGGCAAATCGGCTGCAGTTGGGCCATACCGGATTTGACAAAGGCATCCCGAAGCCAGACATCGTTGTCGACCAGCGCGCGGGTGACATTGAGACGCATACCGGTGCCGCCGAGCAATGTCGTGCCTTCCGGGGCGTAGCGTTCCAAGACTCCGGTGCGCCGATTGAAAACGGCCAGGAACTTTCGGTCTGTCCGTCGGATCGCCAATCGATCCGCCGGGAATCGCCGCGTATCGAAAGCCCACGCCGCATTGCGTTTTGAGTCGATCCGAACCAGTTGGGCCGGATTCGGGTTGCTTTCCAAACGAAATTGTTGCCATGCGACTTCGTGCCCTGCGGGAGCCCAGAGACTTGCCTTGCGGGCGCGGATGCGCAGCGTGAGAAATCGCTCTGCGCCCGGCTTGGGCATGCTTCGGGGCAAGGCAAATGAAACCGTCTGCTGCCCGAGTGGCGCACAGTCGACGACCCCGAGTTTGCCTTGGGCAAGAACCCGTCCATCTTCCTGCAACGACCAAGCGATGGCAAAGTCACGAAGGTCGAGAAAACTGTAATGGTTGCGGACCGTGAATCTGCCGGAGGACGGTTCCGCAGACGAAATGGAAAACGGTTGGTAGACCTTCTTCACCTCGTACAGTTTGGGAGTCGCGGACCGATCCGGCGGCACCAAGCCGTTGCACGAGAAGTTTCCATCGTTCGGGAAATCGTCGAAATCACCCCCGTAGGCCCAGTACCATCCTTTCCCATCCGGAGTCTTGCGGCGCAGTCCTTGGTCCACCCAATCCCAGATGCAACCGCCGACGATCCGATCGTATTTCCGGAACGCGTCCACGTATTCGCGGAGGTTTCCGACGGCGTTGCCCATCGCGTGGGCATACTCGCACACGAAAAACGGTTTGGGGGACGCGGATTTTCCTGCCTGGACGACGTAGTCCACGCCGGGGTACATGGTGGATTCGACATCGGCAACACTGTTGTCGCGTTCGTAATGCACTGGGCGCGTCGGATCGTTTCCGCGTACCCAACGTCCGGCTGCAGCGAAATTGGATCCCGGTCCCGCCTCGTTGCCCAACGACCAAATCACGACCGACGGGTGGTTGCGCCGAGTCGCGACCATGCGCCGGGTTCGATCGAGGTGCGTTTCCAACCAAGCGGGGTTGTTCCCCAAGGAAGTCTTAGGGTCGTAACCCATCCCGTGGGACTCGATATTAGCCTCGTCAATCACATAGAGACCGTAGCGATCGCATAGTTCATACCAACGCCGGTCGTTGGGGTAGTGGCTGTTCCGGACCGTATTGATGTTGAACTGCTTCATCAGGCGAATGTCCTGAAGCATGCGCCCGTAACTTATCGTGCGGCCGTTGTCCGGGTCGTGTTCGTGCCGATTGACTCCCAGCAGCTTGACGGCAGTCCCGTTTATGAGGAACCGACCGTCACGAATGGTCACTTCCCGGAAACCAACCCGTGTCGAAACAACCTCGAGAATATTTCCGTCGCGACGCAGTGTGGCGACCAACGTGTGGAGATAGGGAGTTTCTGCGGTCCAGAGCGCAGGCGCCACCACCTTCGAACGGAGTACGACCCTGCTTTCGCGACCGGGCTGGATGGGATCGACCGCGGAAGTGCCTCCCGCACCCGAGATTCGGCGCCCCGTGGCGTCGTAGAGGGCCGCTTCCACGGTCAGTGGTCCCGACGGTTGTTCGGAGCGATTGGCGATGTCGAAGCCGACGGTCAGGTCGGAGTCGCGGTAGACGTCATCGAGATCGGTAACGACAGAAAAGTCACGGATCTGGATG
>CAZYBA010000272.1:0-4977 GCA_964646105.1 uncultured Armatimonadia bacterium | reverse complement strand
CCACTCGGTATCGAAGTCGTCCGGTCCCGCGGAAAACACGCCGGGTCGATTGCCAAGGATCGCGCCGGCTCGGGCGTCCACCCGGAACTCCACCCCTTTGGACCGCAGGCGGTCGTAGACCCGTGGAAGGAAAGACCTCGCGATTTGCCCGTGCACCAAGAGTGTGTCGAGTGCATTGCAAACACTCGGCCGGCTGCATTTGGCGTTTTCAATGACCTCGAGAGAACGTTCGGGATTGCAGGTCCAGTCGGCGAACAGATGGCAGATGCCGATCCCGCCGACGATCACGGGAATGGTGGCGTGCTCGACACAGTAGCGCTGCAGCGCCGCACCGCCGCGGGGAATGATCATGTCGATCCATTGGTCGAGACGGAGCATCTCGGCGATCCGGGCACGGTCGGGATCATCGATGAATTGCAGGGAATCCCCTGGCAATCCGGTGTTCACCAACGCCTCGCGCAGTGCGGACACCATGGCCTGGTTGGTTCGCAACGTCTCGCTGCCTCCGCGGAGGATCGCGGCATTGCCGGTCTTGACGGTCAGCGCGGCAATGTCGGCGGTGACATTCGGACGGGCTTCGTAGACGACTCCGACCACACCGAGGGGAACTCGGACACGTGAGAGCGCGACGCCGTTTGGCAAGGTCCGTTCGTCGAAGACGATTCCAAGCGGGTCGGGAAGTTTGGAGACTGTTCGGATATCGTCGGCGATTCGGGCAAGACGTCCGTCCCGCAGCGACAGGCGGTCCAGCAGTGCGGCGCTGGTTCCTGCGACACGGGCCTCTTCGACGTCGTGTTCGTTCGCCTCCATGATTGCGTCCGATTTTTGCTCAAGCATCTGCGCCATACGGAGCAAGGCTTGGTTGCGTTTTTCGTCGGGTGCGAGGGCGACCGACCGTGAAGACGCGCGGGCGCGCCGCGCCAACTCGGAAACAAGACCGGACATGTTCCTCTATTATCACGGACAATCGGTACCTTCCCCGCGGGACAACAGGTCAACCGCTGAAACGGGTTTCGGCATGCCAATTTCCTGATCATTTGTTCAAGAACTGTCCTGAACGTGCGTTTACACTTGACGAGCGAAAAGCACCTTTGTTAAATTCGACTCAAGGCATGGATGCCTCGAGAGGGAACACAATGAAGAAAGAAATGAATCCGGTCATCGTGTTCGCCATCATTGGTGTCGCCGTAGTCGCCGTGGTGGTCGCCGGATTTATCATGCTGGGTCCGAAGAATTTCAAAGAGGACCGCACCGGCAGCGAAGCCGACATGAAGCGGGTTCAACAAGGTGAGCCCATGTATCGTCCACCCGCCGGGATCCCCGGCATGGGTGGTCCGCCGGGTGGCGCCCCGCCCCCCGGTGCGCCGGGACCCGGTACGGCTCCCGGCGCGCCCATGGGACGCTGATCACGTCCTATCATCGCAGTCAATCCAATTGGAGGATTATCTAGATGCAGCGTAGCACTCCAAGGTCCGGTTTCACAAAAGCTGGTTTTACCTTGATCGAACTTCTGGTGGTCATTGCCATCATCGCCATTCTGGCCGCCATTCTCTTCCCCGTCTTCGCGCAAGCCCGTGAAAAGGCACGGCAAGCGAGCTGCGTCAGCAACATGAAGCAGATCTCGCTCGCGATGCTGATGTATGCACAGGACTACGACGAAGTCCTGCCGCAGCCGGGTAGCCTTCCCCGCTGGAAGGCAGACGGTACCGCGTGCGGTGACGCCACCGCGACGCGTGTTCCGGACGGCACCAACATCGTCCGCATGATGAACGGCGGACTGCAGTGGTTCCTCGAACCGTATGTCAAGAACAACGGCATCTTCAAGTGCCCGTCCGACACGGGTGAAAACTACTGGGGACGCTCGAGTACGGGTTGGCCGTGGAGCAACTGCGCTTTCTTCGGAAAGCCGACCAGCTACCACTTCCGCCACGTATTCCAGTGCGCCGGTGGAGCCGCCCACAATGCCACGTTCGGAAACGGCGTTTGGCAGGGCACCAACCTCGCACAGTTGGGAACTCCCGCCGACCAGATCATGCTCTACGAGGCGGCTTCGTTCCACCTCGAGAAGCGCCCGTTGTTCGGTGGTGTCCACCCGGCTGGCCCGCCCATGCCTCCGCCCCCCGGCCGCCAATTCGTGGCAGGCTACGCAGACGGCCATGTCAAGGCCTACCGGATCACCGTCAACAAGCCGAGCTGGAACCCGAACTTCGACATGAACTGGTTCCTCAACGGCGACGGTGGGGACCTGGGTTCCGGAAACGACAACCTCTAATCCCTCGGGTTAGCCGAATCGTTGCTCCCACCTGTGCTTCACAGGTGGGAGTTTTTTTTATCGGGACCGGGTCACAACGATCAACGGAGGCTTGACTCAGCTTGTCAGCGTCCCCAATGAGCAGGATCCGATTGACCTGCGAACGGATGGAACGTAACTCTCGCTCGAATCTTTCGCATGGCGCGCCCCGGAAACGAAACAGCCCACCGGCAGTCCCGATATCCCCGCAAAACGCAACAGGACAACGACCGGCGCAGGGTTGCGCCTCCGTAATTCAGCGGTCTGGTTGCTCGATCGCAAGCGGCTTGTCCACCGGCGGAGTCGCTACGATCGATTCCGTTCCATCCGCCCAGCGAACCCGTACCTCGTCGACGGTCGTTGCCTTACCCAGCCCGAAGAGCGGGCGATGGTCCGACGACGACGCATACCCGGTGTTCATCCGGACATCCCGGCGTTGCACCACCCCCCCGGCCTTCACCGTGACCACCGAGCCGATTCCCTGAGGATTCCCTCGCTTGGCCTTGAGGTCGATCCGGATCCAGTGGGCGTCCGAGGCACAGTTGTTGCGCATCAGACGCGGTTTGCCGCGCAGGACGTTGACCACCACGTCGGTACGTCCGCGGTTGAACAAGTCGCCGAACGCCGCCCCGCGTGCCACGTTCACGCCCTCCCCGATACCGGACGGTCCCGAAACATCCGTAAACTTGCCATCCCCGGTGTTGCGGAACAACTGATTGGGCTGCTTCCAGGTCGCCACATCCGAATACTTGTCGATATCGTCCATCACATGACCATTGGCGAAAAACATATCCAGCCAGCCATCACGGTCGTAATCGAGGAAACCTGCCCCGAAACCCAAGCGTGTCAAGGTGGCGGCGCCCATTCCGCTCGCATACGAGCGATCACGGAAATTCCCCCCCTCGTTGTGGTACAGCGAGTTGGTTTCCTCGGAAAAGTTGGTTATCAGGACATCGGGACGTCCGTCGTTGTCGTAATCCCCGGAATCGATTCCCATCCCCGCCTGGGCGTTTCCCTGATCGCCCACCGCAACACCGCTCTCCAAGGCAATCTCCCGGAATGTCCCGTCCCCATTGTTGTGCCACAGGAAATTGGGAGACTGGTCGTTGGCCACAAAAATGTCCACCTTGCCGTCGTCGTCCGCATCCACCCAGACCACGCCGAGACCGTTGCCCTTGGCGGAACCAATCCCGGAGACAAGCGTCACATCGGAAAAAGTCCCGTTCCCGTTGTTACGATAGAGCGTATGCCGTTCCGGGTCGTACAGGTTGGGGCCGCAATAGCTCTTGTGGCCGGCGAACTGACTGCACCAGCGGTCATTCTCCAACTTGTATTGGACATAGTTCGCCACATACAGGTCCAGGTCACCGTCGGCGTCGTAGTCCCCCCAGCCTGCGCTGCTCGAAAGTCGTCTCTCACCCACTCCCGCCTTGGCGGTCACATCGGAGAATGTTCCGTCCCCGTTGTTGCGGAACAACTGGTTCTCGCCGTACCCGCACAAGTAGAGATCGACATGCCCGTCGTTGTCGTAATCTCCGGTGGCGACACCGACATTGTAACGACCGCCGGCTACCCCGGCCTTCTCGGTGACATCCTCGAACGATCCGTCACGATTATTGCGGAAAAGCCGGTTCGACGGTGCGGGGCCCTTGTATCCCGGCAACGCATTTCCGGAACAGAAATACAAGTCCATCCAGCCGTCGCCGTCGTAATCGAAAACGGCCACCCCGCTCCCCATTTGCTCGATAAAGAACTTCCGTCCGCTCGCGCCGTCGCTGTGCACAAACTTCGCCACTCCGGACGACTCGGCGACGTCCACGAATTTCGAGGGACCCGCCTGATCGCTCGCCTTGGGTTTGGAACATCCGGCGACACCGACAACAGTCAACAGCAGCGCGACGAGGCTTGTGTGCGAATTTCTCAACGGGTATCTCCTCGGGAGTCGGATGCACCGCCCAATTCCCGCAAACCATCGCGGGCCGCTGCCAATTGCGGATCACGTTCGAGCGCGAATTCGAATTCCTTGCGCGCCAATTCCTTGTTTCCCTTCGCCAAAGCCTTCTTGGCCAACTCGACGTGCACCAGTGCGGTATCGAGGAACGACGCCTCGGCATACAATTCCTTGGTCTGCTTCTGCCCCTTGGCGAACAGGACCTTGTAGTCGGCCAGATGCTTGCGCGAGGCATCGGATTTGTTGAGCGATCGGTAGATTTCGTACAGCTTGAAGTGGACATTCATGTCCTCGGACTTGAGCGCCAACATACGTTCGAACAACCCCGCCGCCTTGGTGAGATCCGCTTTGCTCCCCTTACGTGTCAACGCCATGGCGTACGCATACAACGCCTTCGGGTTCTTGGCATCGAGGCGCAATGCCTGTTCGTACAGGCGCATGCCCTTGCCTTCGTGCTTGGGGTCCGACCGATCGAATACGTAGCTGTCGCCCAACGCCCAATAGTAATACGAATTCATCGGTTCGATGGAAATGGCCTTCAACAACGGTTCGCGGGCCTCTTGGTACCGGGTTACATTGACGAGGTTCTGCCCAAGTTTGCCCCACGCCTCGGACATGCGCGGTTCGACCCGAACCGCTTCCTGGAGCGACGCGATTGCGGCGTTCAGATGCAAGTTCCGCTCGTGGGCATCGCCGAGCAACAGGTGCAGGTCCGCACGTCCCGGCGCCTGCTTGA
>CAZYBA010000271.1:600-4990 GCA_964646105.1 uncultured Armatimonadia bacterium | reverse complement strand
TTTCCGAGGGTCGGGCGCTTCCGTGTCCGGAGCCCAAGGGGCTGTCTATCAGGGAAGATCCCGACGTGGAAAAAGCGGTCATCCCCCGATGTCGGTGCCGTCGATGCCGTCCGGGGTCAGGTGGAAATCGGGGCAATCCTGACGCGAGGGACGTTGGCGACGCGCTTGGACAAACGCCGCATGGCCATCCGCGAACAACACCACACGCCCGCCGTCCCAACGATCCGGTCCCGGCGTCCCCGGCCCACGCAAGGTTCCCCAATACCCGACCGGTACGCCGTTGCGCTGGTGGCTGTTGAAGAATTCTCCGAGAAGGATCTTGCGGGACGGGAACGCCACATCCGATTCGGTCCGGGTGACACAGAACGCACCCGGTCCCGGGGTGGCCAGCGCGAGACGCAGGTTCAGGATCTCCATGGCGTTGATCTGATCGGACGTATGGTAGAACGCCGCCGAGTACCCGTACGACGTCGCGTCGAAGCCACTCCCGCCCACCGAGTCGGAGGGGCAACGCAGGATCGACGACTGACCGGACGTGGAAGAGAACGACCCGTCGCCACGGTCCTGCAATCCGGCCCCGACATACGGCATGATCGGCCAGCGGAATCGTTTCCCCACCCACAGGTAGGGGTCGCCGTTGTTGGGAAACGCCCCGTCGTGGTCTTGGGTGTAGAGCGCGAACGCCATCCCGAGCTGACGGATGTTCGAGAGACAGGTTGTGCGCCGGCCCGCCTCCCGCACCCGCGCAAACACCGGAAACACAATGGCGGAAAGGATCGCGATCAGCGCGACAACGACCAACAGTTCGATCAAGGTGAAGGCAGAGCGGAATCGGAGCGAGGGCATGGCACTTCGGGAACCGGCCTTAGGCGAGAGTCCGGTTGGAACCCGTTGAGCATACCCGACCCGTGCTCCCGGGATCGCCCGCGCGCAGGAGGAAGCACAATTTCGGCAGGCAGGGCTGTGGACTGGCAGGCCGGTCGAATCAATCCGCGATCAATCCCGCCAGTCGGTGCAGGTGACTCCCTCGAAGCAGGCGAAGTCGGCGGTGTTGCGGGTCACCAACACCAGGTGGCGGGTCCGCGCGATGGCGGCGATCATGCCGTTGGCAAACGGCGGCGGGGCCCCGAGCGCGGACAGGCGGGCACGCTCCTCGCCATGCCAACGTGCCGCGGGTTCGTCGTACGGCAACACCGGCACCCCCGGCGCCACCACCTGCTCGAGATATTCCTCGATGGCCCGTCGACGCGCCGAATCCGGCAGGCGGGCACACCCGAACCAGAGTTCGTTCCACACCACCGACGCAATGGCGCATTGGCCGTCGTGGCGCGCGAGACGCGAGAGAATCGCCGGATCCGGCCGGGGGCGCAGGGGTTCAGACAGGATGGACGTATCCAGAAGATAGGATACGGTCACAGCGCGGAATCCCGCCCCGCAGACCGATCGCGGACCCCATCGAAAACATCGTCCGGAATCCCCAGCGCCGTAACATCCACACGTTCGCGAAACCGTTGGTAACGATCCCACATTCCGGGTTGCGCACCGATGAGCCTACGGTAGCGATCGTACGAGACCAAGACCGCCACCGGCTTGCCGCGACGGGTCAGCGCGATCGCAGGGGTGTCCTCGACATCGTGCACCAACGCGGCAAACCGGTCGCGCGCCTCGGCGATCGTGTAACTGGTTTCTTCGTTGGGTTCCATATGGCCATCTTAATGGCCATTTCAGATTCAGTCAAGGTCGATCGGAGAGCCCCCGCGACAACACAATCCGTCGACGGGAATCCGGACCCATCCCCAGCCTCCACCCCGTTCAATTTCCCGATCGTGCTGCCCCGCGACCCTTCGTATCCACCTTGTGCACCGATTTCCCAGACAACGCCGACGTCGCCTTGCCCTTCGGCGTCGCCGTTTTCTTGGTCACCACGAACTCCTGCGCGATCACGGCCTGTCGCGGATTCCCCCACGGATCACGCACATCCCATTTCGTGTACGCATAGACAAAACGATCCGGACCGGTCGACACAAAACTGCCGTTGCAGCACGAGTTCTCGTTGCGTTGGTGACGCCAGGGCTTCACCAAAGTCACATCGTTGCCCCAGACTTCCCCCTTGCCGTCCCCACAGAACGTCAGGAACACCCCGGGACGTTGGTACGACAGCACCCCGATCCCGTTCTTGAGCACGATTCCGAGCGGGTTGCAGCCCGGCACACGGATCGCCTTGGGTTTCGACCATGTCTTTCCTTGGTCGGAAGACCCGCTGATCACCAGCGGCCCGCCCGGCGAGTAGTACAGGCCCTGGGTGCGGTACGCGGCCACCCAGCGGCCGCCGGGGAAAGCCATCAAATGGGCGCGGACCGTCGATTCGGCCGGCGGGTGGGGAAAACCCGTCCACCAGCGCAGTCGTGGAATCGACCCGGAAACCTTCCAAGTGCGTCCGCGGTCGACACTGCGCCAGATCTGGTGGTTCTCCCCCTCGCGGTTGAGCGTGCCGTCCGGCCGGATGTCCGACATCACCGCCTCGCGCCACACCGCCGTGATCATCGAGCCGTCGGGCAGATGGACGACATGCGCCTCGGACGTCAGGATCGGCGACAAGAGTTTCTCACCCACCAGCAGGTCGGGATCCCAGTAGGCGGTTTCCCGTGTCCAATCGGTTTGCCCCGGCTTGCGGGTGAAGATGGGAATCCCCTGTCGTTCCTTGGGCAGGTCGCCGAGCCGGGCCAGGCCTTCGACCCGCCTGGGATTCAGGCCGGTAAAGTCGATTCGGGGAACATCGCGGTCGAACGGTCCTCGCAGTTCCTCGCCGTCCGGGAGACGCAGGACTATTTCCGTGGCGGGACGTTCCTGATAGTCGTCGTAGACCGTGGTGTGCTGCCATGATTTGCCGCGGTCGTCGGAGAGATAGTAGAGGTAGTTGCGCCCGCCCGAGCCGTCGCCGCCGACATACACCTGCACCACCAGCTGGCCGTTCCGCAGCCGGGAGATCTGTGGGAACATGTACTGCCCCCAACGTCCCTCGTTGGCGATCGACCCGCCCAGATGGCGCAAACGGTATTTTTCGCCAGCGATGTCGGCGGTCTTGCCTTCGGGAGCCCACATGACGATGCGGGGCGGCCCGGCAACGACCTTCACTCCGGCGTCCGGGGCTTTCTGGGGAAGATGGACATCCGGCAGGTAGCGTCGCTGTATCTCCCGGTAGACCCGGTGCAGTGCTTCGCGTCGTTTGTTCAGCGGGATCGGGGCTTCGAGACCGGGTATCCCCTGTTCGCGTCCCCATTGGAGCAGGATGCTGTCACGGGTGGGGTCGTCGTGGACCGTGGCATGCGCGCCGGTGTCGAGGAAGTCCTCGATGGTCTCGCAGTAGCCTTCGTAGGCGCGGTCGAAGGCGGCGCGCTGGGCGTCGGTCGGTGCTTGGGCGACATTGGCCGAGACCGCCAAGGTTGACAACAACACCGCGGCATGGGCGGTGGCGGCGACACCGATTCGCGTCGCGCGGCGGGCAATGCGGAAGTTCAACAACAGACCTCTCCTCGCTGGCATTGTTGCGATTCTTCGCCTTGCGGAGAGTGCCACGGGGTCGACCCACGCGTGGCGGGGATATGCCGTCGTTGCAAGGCGTTGTCATTATTCCTCAGGTTGGGCCCTGACGGGAGGGTGGCAAACTGCTCGGGATCCGCTGTCAACGTCGCGGGGGGCGGCAGGAACGCGCTTGACAATCGTCTCGGAACTCCGGGGGTTCCTACCGGTTCACAAAATAGCTGCCGATGCTCAGGTAGATCATCGCGATCCAGATCAACCACCACTGCCAAGTCAACACCAAGAAGACGATAACGACCGGCCAGACCACCCGCATGATCCGCCGTTTTCGTTCCCGCCTATCGACCGCGCGGGCCGTTGCGCTCCAATCCTTTTTCATCCGGCGGCCTCCCCACACCAAAGGAAACGCCCTGCTCGACGCGGAGCCTTGGCATCGCCCGAAGCGGCAGATGTCTTCCGCCGGCGCGCGCCCGCTTCGTCCCTTCCTATCCGCAATGTTGCCGCCAGCCAGGCGCAGACGCAACCGCGACGGGAAAGAAACAGCGGGCGGGGCACCCTGCCCCGCCCGCCGTCGTCGATCCTAAAACCAGGGAACGCCCCTACAGTTTCCAGCCCTTGCGGTACGGAGGATTCACCATTGCGTTCGCGGCCTTGTTGTTGGTGAAACGTCCCCTCTTGTCGTCCCAATTCAGGGTTTCGCCGGGGAACTGGGTGGCGATCGCGCCGATCAGGGCGGTCTGGGTGAGCCGCCCGCCGTAGGCGAAGTTGGACCCGGCCGGTCGCCCGGTGCGGATGGCTTCCAACCAGTCCGCCGCGTGGTTCTTGACCCGGGGGATCTTCTGCGCCGGGG
>CAZYBA010000271.1:0-590 GCA_964646105.1 uncultured Armatimonadia bacterium | reverse complement strand
TTGTTCCATCAGGGAATCGGGGAACAAACGGTGCCCGCCGGCACCGTGCGACCCGTGGGTGATCATCCCCTTTTCGCCGAAAAGGATGCCCCCGACTCCGGGGATGCCTTCGTCCTCGGGGAAGCCCGCCGGACGGGGAATCTTGATCCCACCGTCGTGCCACACCAGAGTGACCGGCCCGCGTTCCTTGTTGGCGGGGAACTCGAACGTGATCTTGCTGGACGGCGGATACGTGAGGCCGTGCTGGGCCGGGACATAGCCTTCCACTTCGGCGCGCACCGATGTCGGGGCGGTCAGGTCGAGCGCCCAGAACGACGGATCGGCGACATGGCAGAACCAGTCCCCGATGGTGCCGGTGCCGAACGGCATCCAGCCGCGCCAGTTCCAGTGGACCCAGAACGGGGTGTAGGGGCGTTCCGCGGCGGGACCGAGCCACAGGTCGTAATCGAGTTCGGCGGGGACCTCGTACTTGGTGTCGAGTTTGTCGAGGTTGCGGATCTGGCTGTAGACATCGCGGAACGCGTCGCAGCCGAGGTGGATTGTTTCGACCTTGCCGACCGCCCCGGACCACACCCACTCGCAGAGGGTGC
>CAZYBA010000270.1:217-4990 GCA_964646105.1 uncultured Armatimonadia bacterium | reverse complement strand
GAAATGCGTCCCGGTCGCACTGGTCAAGCCCGCTCATATTAAGCAGTTGCGTGACCAGCGTGAGGCGCCGATCTACTTCGCGACCATCGCCGGTGTCGCCGGTGTCAACCTGCTTGCCGGTGTCGGGATTGGTGTCGGGCTTTCGATTTTGATGACCCTGCGTCGCCTGGCAACCACACGTGTCCAGCATGGGGAGCGCAACGGCCGCCATCATGTCCGAATCGAGGGGACTGTCACCGTCGCGTCGGTGCCGAACGTGATGAAGACGTTGGAAAGCATTCCCGCGGGCAAGGACGTCGACATCGATCTCGGAGTCGACTTCATGGACCACACTGCGTTCGAGAGCATCCACAACTGGCGGACCTTGCACGAGCGCATGGGGGGCAAGGTCGACATCGACGAACGTCACGAAAACTGGTACTCCAGTGCGGCGCAGGGAACTCCCCGCGACCGGCGCTCAACACCCGTGGCTGCCGTTTCGGCGATCTTGTTCGGCCGCAAGGGGCGCAAGAACCCGAACGGCGACCTGATGGATCGGATCCGCGAATATGAAACCGATGCCTCCGATACCGTTCGCTCGGTTATCTCGGAGTTGGGCAAGGTCGGTCAGACGCCGCGCGAGCTCTTCATCACCTGCTGCGATTCACGGGTGGTGCCCCATCAGTTCACGGCGAGCGGCCCGGGCGACCTGTTCGAACTCCGAAATATCGGAAACATTGTCCCGCCGGCGGGTGCCGAGAACTCGGTCGGCGCCGCCATCGAGTACGCCGTGAATGTACTGGGAGTGGAAACGGTCGTGGTTTGCGGACACTCGAGCTGCGGTGCGATGAACGCACTACTGACCAACCCCAATCTGGAAGGGATGCCCCATCTTCAGCTCTGGCTGAAACACGCGCAAAAATCGCTTTCGCGTTACAACGCCGGCGCCTACTTGGAATCGGATCTCACCGAAACCGACCAATTGGCGCTGATCAATGTGACGGAGCAGCTGGAAAATCTCCGCACCCACGCGGTGGTTCGGGAGCGAGAGCGCGACGGCAAGCTGCGCCTGATGGGCTTGTTCTTCGACCTCGACGATGCCCGGGTGCTCGTCTATGATCCGTCCACGAAGCGATTCCATCGCGTCCAAGGCGGACCACAGTTGCTCGAGACGAACCCGGTCTCGCCCGCCTGAGCGCTGCATTGCGTCGCATCGGGCCGTTCGGGTATAACCGGACGGCCCGATGATCCTTGATTCCTTGTTGCCGCTGGCCGACTCCTGGGCCGGGCCTGCCCAATCTTTACAGCACCTGCGCACTGTCGGCGCGGTGTCGCTCGACGATTGTCCGGTCGCGTCACGCGGATGGATTCTGGCGCGGCTGCATGCCGACCTCGGTCGCCCCCTCCTCGTAGTGGTGGGCAACGAGGAGGCTGCGGACCGTCTGGCCGCGGATCTCGAACCCTATCTTCCATCCCGGACCCTGCGTCACTTGCCGTCCGCTCTCTCGTTGCTCCTGGACGACGCCGATTCGCAGCGCAATGTACGTCCGGCTGGGCAGCGTCTGGCCCTTTTTGGCGACTGGGCCGATGGTCTCCGACCGGCCGTTGTCATCGCTCCCGCGACCGCGATCATGACCCCCGCGCCGCCGCCTGCCAAGATTGTTTCCCGGCGGATCGACCTGCGCCCCGGGGAGTCGTTGGCGCTCGATACGCTGTGCCAACGTCTCACTGCGTTTGGTTACCAACGTACCGACATGGTGCGCAGCGCCGGCGATTTCTCCCGACGCGGCGACATTCTGGATGTCCATCCAGCAAATCTCGATCATGCTGTGCGCATCGATTTGTTCGGGGACGATATCGAGACCATTCGGGTGCTCGATGTGGAGTCGCAGCGCAGCGGAGACCGCCTCGATTTCTTGCGCATCGTGCCTGCCCATGAGATCGGTTACACCCGGGAAACAATGGCAAGTGCCGCAGCGGAAGTCCGTTCACTCCTCGAACGCGAGATGGCGCGTTGGAAGAGCGAAGGTGCCGATGCCGACCGGCTGGAGCGTCTCAGGGACCATGCGGAATCGGAAGCAGTCAAGATATCCCAAGCCGCGTTCTTCCCCGGAATCGAACGTCACCGGCCACTTCTGCAGCCCGACGCAGTCCCTGTGGCGTCGCTCGTGCCGGAAGAGTATGTCTTGGTTCTGGACGAACCTGCCCAGATCGACGGAGTTTCGTCACGGGACGCAGAGTCCATCCGTACCAATCTCGATGGACAGGCGCAGCGCACGGAGATCCTGCCGGTTCCTGCGGACCTGATCCTCGATCTGCCGGACCAAGTACGCATACTCTCGCAAAATCGTCCTCATATCCGCCTGAACCTGATGCCACGTACGGTCGATTGGCTGGGTCCGGTGCCCAGTATCGAAGTGGGTGGCGCCCCAGCCGAATCGTTTTACGGAAAGCCCGAACCGTTCGCCGACGCGGTGCGGACCTGGGTAGGCAACGGCCAGCGCGTGGTGGTTGTCTCGGTGGTCGCCGTATCATTAAACGGATTCCTCAAGGCGAAGGACATCAACGAGAGTCCGTTGGCGGCGCTGACGTCCAAGGCGGGACTCGCCTTGGTCGACGGTTCCTTGCGAGCAGGCTTCCGGATTCCGTCCGCCAAATTGGTGGTCCTGACCGACGCGGAGGTGTTCGGCAACTCCGATGCGCGTCGGCGGAAACCGGTTCGCCGCGAATTCAGAGATGGCATGCGGATCACGTCGCTGGTCGATATCAAGCCCGGCGACTACGTAGTCCACATCCACCATGGTGTGGGACAGTACCACGGTCTTACACGCATCGATTTCCAAGGTGTCGAACGGGAATTTCTGCTCGTCAAGTACGAGGGAACCGACAAATTGTATGTTCCGGTCGATCAAATCGATCGCATACAAAAGTACATCGGGTCCGAGGGCGCCCCACCGTCGCTCAACCGACTCGGCGGAACCGAGTGGATCAAGGCGACCGCCAAGGCAAAGCGGCAGGCCAAGGAAATCGCCGACGACCTGATCCAGTTGTACGCAACCCGGCAAGCGTCCGATGGCCATGTCTACGACACCGACACGCCGTGGGTGCGGGACATGGAGGACGCATTCCCGTATGTTGAAACTCCGGACCAGTTGACCGCCATCTCGGACATCCGTGCCGACCTCGAGAAACCGCGTCCGATGGACCGTCTGGTCTGCGGGGACGTCGGATTCGGCAAGACCGAAGTGGCCATGCGGGCGGCGTTCATGGTGGCCAGCCAAGGGCGTCAGGTGGCAGTCCTCTGCCCGACCACGGTCCTGGCTTCCCAGCACTTCCAGACGTTCTCCGAACGCCTCTCGGCATTTCCGGTCTGCATCGACATGCTCAGTCGATTCCGCAGCCCGAAGGAGCAGGCGAGGACGCTCGACGCGATCCGCTCCGGGGCGGCCGACATCGTGGTGGGCACCCACCGACTGCTCTCCAAGGATATCGAGTTCAAGGACTTGGGCTTGGTGATCGTGGACGAGGAGCAACGCTTCGGAGTGGTCCACAAGGAGCGCTTGAAGCAGATCCGGCAGACGGTGGATGTGCTGACTCTGACAGCGACGCCGATTCCGCGGACCTTGCACATGGCGCTTGCCGGAATTCGCGACATGAGCCTGATCCACGACCCTCCCGAGGGACGCCTGCCGGTCAAGACCTACATCAAGGAAGCGGACGACCTGCTTGTTCGGGACGCGATTCTTCAGGAAGTCCAACGGGGCGGACAGGTGTTTTTCCTCCACAACCGGGTCGAGAGCATCTACCACGTGGCCCACCGTCTCGAACGTCAGGTGGTGCCGGGTGTTCGGGTGCGGGTGGCACACGGCCAGATGGCGGAGGACGAGCTCGAGGAAGCGATGCTCGACTTCTACCACCGCAAGTTCGATGTCCTGGTGTGCACCACCATCGTGGAATCCGGGCTCGATATTCCCAATGTCAACACCATCATTGTCGATCACGCCGACAAGATGGGCCTCGCGCAGCTGTACCAATTGCGCGGCCGGGTGGGACGCTCCCGCAAGCAGGCATACGCCTACCTGTTGTATCCGCGTGCCAAGGCGCTGAGCACCATTGCCGAGCAGCGCCTCGACGCGCTGCGGGAGTTCACAGACCTCGGGTCCGGCTACAAAGTGGCTTTGCGCGATCTGGAACTGCGCGGGGCGGGCAATTTGCTAGGCGCGGCTCAGTCGGGCATGGTCGCCGCGGTCGGGTTCGACCTCTATTGCCAGTTGCTCGAGGATGCGATCCGCGATGCACAGGGGGTCCCGCAAGACCCGAAGGAAAAGCCGTTGCCATCGGTCGATATCCCGGTGGCCGCCGCCATTCCGCCCAAGTACATCGCGAACGAACCGCAGCGGATCCAGATGTACAAGAAATTGTCCGCTGCCCGGGACCGTGCCGATGTTGCCCGGTTGCAAGAGGAGTTCGAAGACCGCTTCGGAGATCCACCCGCACCTGTATGGAACGCCTTGGCCTTGCTGCGCCTGCGGATGCGATGCGCGGAAGTGGGAATCCAGTCGGTTTCGACGGAGGGACGCACGGTGAACATCCAGCTGGCTCCCCCCAACGTGATCCCACGGCATGCGCTACGCAAGTTCGCAATTGCGTTCCGGGCCCAAGGCCATGTGTTCGAGGCCAACAAGGTGTCGTTGCAGATCGGGACAGCCAAGGTCTTGCCGCTGGTCGAGGAAATGGTCGAGCGTATCGACGCGGCGATCAAGGAGATTGACGCCGACTAGCGGCCACTACTCC
>CAZYBA010000270.1:0-207 GCA_964646105.1 uncultured Armatimonadia bacterium | reverse complement strand
GGAGCCCCCGCCTCCCCCGCCAGCCCGGCCCGTCCGCCCTGGCTACCGGGCTTGATGCCGAAGGCACCGTGCTCCATGCCCTCTCCTACAGCCCCCTGCTCGGTTTCCTGACCTAGGGATCGTCGACAGCTGCCATTTCCCACACGCGTTGCCGCTCGGACTCGAAGTGTGCGGTCCAGCGGGCATGCCCCTTGGCGCGCCAGTAAC
>CAZYBA010000269.1:747-5040 GCA_964646105.1 uncultured Armatimonadia bacterium | reverse complement strand
GCAATTGCTGTATTCTCGGTTCCGGGGCTTTCCGTTAGCAGTTCCGGTGAGTTTGAGAAGACTGCCGTTCCGGATGTGGATCGGTTTAAGGTTCGCCAGAGCAAGCCGAAATCTGTGGTCCAGGTTGTCCTCGGCGTAGTGGCGGCCGTTGCTTTGGGCTCGTTTGTCACGCGGACATCTTCGAGCACCAATGGCGCGGGCATCGTTGGCGTGAACGCGAGAGCGTATGCCGAGTATTCGATTGCTGCGTCGAATGACCCGACGGCAGCCCGGGTTGAGTTGCGATGGCGCGCTGCCCCGGACATTCCTCAAAACAACGTGATCGAGTATCACATCTATCGCAACGAGGAAATCATCGGTGTTACTCCGCGGAGCCAGACTTCTTTTGTCGATTCTCCGTTGCGCCAGGGTGTCGTTACGTACAACCAGATTGCCTACGCCGGGGGCGGATTCGAACCCGGCACGGTGACCGCTGGTGGGACAACCACCGGCACTGCCGGGGGAACAAACACCAACGGTGGCGGAACGAACACCGGCAACGGTGGAAACAACGCGGGGGGTGGCAACCAGAACGACCCGTCGATCCCCAATTCGTTGACTCAGGTCTCTCGGGACGTTGCCCCTCTTACAGTCGGCGTGACCCATCGCTACAGGGTTGCCGTGCTCTACAAGCAGGTAGTTGCTGCTGACCTTTCCGGCGGCGGTGGTATCGGCGGTGGCGGCGGCATCGGTGGCGGCGGTGGAGGCATCGGCGGCGGTATCGGTGGGGGCGGTGGAATTGGTGGTGGTGGCGGCATCGGCGGCGGCGGTGGAGGCATCGGCGGCGGTGGAATTGGTGGTGGCGGTGGCGGCATCGGCGGTGGCGGTGGCGGCGGTGGCGGCGGCGTTGGCACGGGCGGAACTCAGATTCTCTATCGTGAGACCAACGTCGAGGCGGTCAGCGGTCCTGTTACTCCTATCGCCCGGCCTGGTGTCACCGGACCGAGCACCGATCAGGATCTGCGACGGGTGGTGGTAACCTTCCGGACTGTCCAGGGCGCCAACGAATACGTTGTCGAATTCTCTTCGCGTCCGGACTTTCGGAGCAAGGTCCAAATGGTGCCATTCATAGCCCCGTTTGCGTCCGGATTGGATTCGCGCACCGAGGCGTACGACGTTTCTCGTGAGTTCCAGTCGTTGCGCTCGGGTGACCGTATCTATTACCGGGTCGGCGCTCGTAACGCGATTGATTCTCCCGGACCGGTCGGTAAAGATACGCCGAATGCGGACAGTTTTGTTTACTCACAGGACGGGGCAGCGTTTGCCAAGTTGCCCACGCCGCCGAGTCCGCCCAGCGGTCCGTAGGTTTCGTCGACTGGTTTCAGATTGAAACGGTCTGCCAAGTAGAGGAAGGTCGTATTTGACTTCGATGTATTCCGCAACATATCAACGATGGCTTCGGGCGTTCTCGGGCTTAGGTGTCGCCCTTGGGGTATGCGCCGTACCGGCACAGTCCGCCGACACGCTGGTGTCGATTCCGGGTGAGATTGTCATCCGATTGGCTCCGACTGCAACTGTTGCCAATGCTGAGCGGGTCGCGTCGCTTGCCGACTGCACGGTTCTACGGCCGATCGCCTACATGCCTGGCCATTTTGTCGTAAAGATGAATGGAAAGGCCGGGGGGATCAGTCCGCTTCCGCCGGATGCGATTACTTGGCAGACTGTTTCGAAACTTAAGGACGCCGGAGCGTCCGCAGCGGACCCGAACTTCCGTTTTCGGCTGATGCAGGTGGCACCTCCGGGTCAACGGTTCAATGTCAACGATCCTTTGGCATCCCGAACTTGGGGCCTGGACATGATTCGTATGCCTGAGGCTTGGAACATCCAGACCGCGGGGCGTCCGGTTCGCGTGGGGGTTGTCGATACCGGGATCATTTCAGGTCATCCGGATTTGCAAACGCCGTCGGGTGGATCCAAGGTGGTTCAACAGAACTTCGTTGCTGGAGATTCGGCCGAGGATACCAACGGTCACGGAACGCACGTCGGCGGGACGATCGCTGCCAGTGCAAACAACGCGATCGGTGTTCCGTCCGTTGCGGGGCTTTACCGGGGTGGGGTTGACGTTCGGTTGGTCTCGGCTCGGGTGTTCGATGCCTCCGGGGCTTCTGGTCTTGACGTCATTCTTGCGGGGGTAGGCTACGTTTCCAATCAGAATGTTCAGGTTGCGAACTTCAGTCTGGGCGTAGGGCCTGGTCCTCTCGCTGCGATGCCGACGACGTTTGCAGACGCCATTCGGGGACTGATGGACAAGGGTGTGGTCGTGGTTGCGGCCGCGGGTAACGATGGCGTTCTCAATGACCAAAGCGCCACGGTTTATCCGGGGGATATTCCGGGTGTCATCAAGGTCACCTCCGTTGGTCCGAACAAACGGTTGGCGTCCTATTCCAACTTTGGGGGAAACCCGAAGAAGATTGCGGCGCCGGGTGGGGCGCTCAATGGCAATCCTCTTGACGATATTCTGTCAACCTATCCGTTGACGATCGCGCCGTCGGGCTACGAGGCGATCGCGGGGACGTCGATGGCGTGTCCGCACGTTGCGGGTGTCGCTGCCCTGCTCGTCGGAGCCGGAGCCAAGGCGGGCCAGGTCTACGATGCGATGGCGTCATCGGCCCAGACGCCGGACGGCGGTGCAGACGTCGATCGGTACGGACCTGGTATTGTCGATGCTTATTCGGCCCTCCTGCCGTTCGCCGATCCGGATCCGTCGGTTGACCTCGTTGGTGGAAGCGGGTTGGACCGGGGCAATACGTACTTTGGTCGATTCCCGATTTCGCTTCAAATGCTTGGCGTCGGCAAGATAGTGGCATCTGGTGCGGTTGCTCCCCAGATTCTGGAATCTGACATTCGTGTTGAGATTCGTCCGGTAGGGCGCGCGTCCGGTAGCGCGACTGTTTTCATCGGAGGCCGCAACGGCTCTGGCGATTTTGATGTCCCGACTCTATCGAGCACCGACGTCAAGTCGAGGATTTTCGAAGTACAGGTTCCGCGGTCTGGTGTGAACTACACTCTTGGTCCGGGCAGTTACCGCATATCGGTGTCGGTGGCTGGAATTGAAAAGTCGGTTCAATTTGTGACGGTTCAATCGAAGACGCTGCCGAAAGGTCGTTCGATGTTCGCGTTGCCGTTCCGAACCAACTCGATCACCGATGTGAGCGCTGAGCGTGGTGTGTTCGGGTTAGCGCCGGCCTTTTCCTTGGCTCGGTACAACCCGTTGCGGTTGGTCAGCCAGGACGATTACGCCCGGTACCGTTCGAATGGATCTCTTGCAGATCCGGCGGCGCGCCTCGATGTTGGTGGTTCGGTGCTATCGTTCGATGTACTGAATCCGGAGAGTTCGATTGCGCCCGTAGGAATCGGATTCTGGTTGGATCTTGACCGAGAAGTGACTGTCGACACGTCGCGTTTCCCGGAGTCGACGGGTGGTCCCGGTGCGTCTGTCGTGACGTCGCCTGTGGGTATCCGTCTGTTCGCCAACGGTGGTGGGTGGAATATGATTGGTTCACCCTACCTTGATGCGGTCGACTGGACCGCGTGTTCCGTTGTTGTCGACGGTGTGAATCTCTCGTTGGAAGAGGCGATTGCGGCGGGCGTGGTTATGAGGGCGGCCGTCGGCTATCGGAATGGCGATTACATCTACGGAATTGCCCCGGCGGGGCGGTTGGAGCCGTTCCAGGGATATTGGGTTCGCGTCTACCGTGACTGCACGCTGATCGTTCCCCCGTCATCCGGTTCGACCCGGTCGGCGCGTAAGGCCTCGTCTGTCGGCGAGAGTTTGGGCCGGCTTGGGGTCACTGTGAATGGTGAACGTGACGCGTCGAACTTCTTCGGCTTGGCCCGAAACGCGGAAGCTGGTGTGGACCGGAATGATATTCCGAAGCCCCCGGCGGGCGGTGGTGCGTATCTGCGGTTCTTGGCCGATGAGGCTGCCGGACGCGTTCAATCCTTGGCGATGGATGTCAAGAAGGCGGGCGTCGCAAAGGCGGATTGGACGTTTGCGGTTAGTTCGAGTCAGGACTCCGCGGAGGCCCGCCTTAACTGGGATGGGCTTGCGGGTATATCGTCCCAGCATCGGTTTGTCCTTACGGATGTTCAGTCGGGCACGAAGGTCTCGATGAATCAGGTGTCGGGATATTCCTTCCGAACGGGTGAGGCGGGTTCGAGTCGGTTGTTCCGAATTTCGATGGAGCCCTCCGAATCTCGTGGTGCCTTGGCGATTGGGCAAGTCCGATTGACGGGTCGCGGAACGGGTGGGTA
>CAZYBA010000269.1:0-737 GCA_964646105.1 uncultured Armatimonadia bacterium | reverse complement strand
CCCTGAATAGGGATGCCACGGTGTCAGGTGTTGTTCTGTCGCTGGCTGGTAAGCCAATTGCGAATTTGGGCGGAGCCAACCGTGCGACAGCAATGCAGGAGACTACATTGCGCTGGGATGGCAAGGCATCTGGCGGCGGGCATGTTCCTGCAGGGCCGTATCGGTTGCAACTGACTGCGACGGACGGTTCGGGTCAAACTACGGTGGTTCAACGCTTGATCCAGGTCGTGCGTTAACAGGGCGATCTCCTCGTCCGGCCGATGAAGCGAAGGTTGGTTTCCAAAAGGATGGTTTCCATGGCGAAAAACGCTGTAGGTGCGGGTTTCAATCGTTCGAAGGCGGAACAATTTAACTTCGGATTCCGAACGTTTGTAACGGCGTTGGTAACCGGTGGTTTGTTCGCGACGGCTTCTGTTGCGGACACGCGCGGAGGAACGTCTACGACGATTCCGGTTCCCAATCCCCTGCCGGCGCCCCAATCGACAACGCCTGCGATTTGGGGATGGATTGGGAATGAACACATTCTGGTCTCGCAGGGGTACATCAATACCCTTTCGGGGAACAACGTAACGCTGACTGTGGCTGGACGTTTGTCCTTCGGAACGACGGGCGGAAGCCGGGCCTCTTCGGCGGATGACAATCAGCCGCTCAATGGGTTCAACGTGTTCGGCAACGGTCCGTTGGCAGTATGGCCGTACGCGCATAGCTGGTCGGGAAATGTTGGTTTGCTGCTGGCG
>CAZYBA010000268.1:0-5060 GCA_964646105.1 uncultured Armatimonadia bacterium | reverse complement strand
TCTAGTGCGGATACGCTCGGAAATCGCACGCCGCAGGCGCCGTATTCGGTCATGCCGAGGTGAAGGCATTGTCAACTGACGCTAATGCAAAACGGCACCAATCGTTCGCCATTGCGGCGATCGGGGCGTTAGTTTGTTGCTTCCTGTTGTGGCGCAACGGCGGATGGTCGCAGTTTCGTTCGGCGACTGCGTTGTCATGGGAAGATTACTATCTACTGAACATCGCGTTGCTGCTTACGCCCGCCATTGTCTACATCACGTTGTTTTCTGGTCTATTGATTGATGATTTCGGTCTTCGCTCTGGAAACCGAAAGGCAGGGCTGCAATTCGCGGCGGCAGGTTGGCTCGCGTTTTTACCAGTGATCGCGTTCGTCGCAGGACGTCCGGAGTTCCAAGACTATTACTTGTCGAATCTGCGTGCCAGTCGCGCTTTGATGTGGGTTGGTAACCGCGAGACGCTTGATTGGGGACGCTGGGCCTTCTGTTGCCTGGTCATGACGGTTTATATGCTGGCTTGGGAATGGTTTTTCCGGGGCTTTTTATTGTTTGGCCTGCGTCGGCGGTTTCCCACATGGTTTGCCATTGGATTCCAGGCCATGCTCTTTTGTCTGCTTCATTTGGGAAAACCGGCAATGGAAGTCGTCTCGTCGCTGGCCGGTGGAGTGCTGCTCGGAGTGGTAGCGTTGCGACTTTCGTCGATGGTTCCCTGCTTCCTGATTCACATCCTCATCTACTTGAGTCACGAAGGCGCAGTCCTTTGGTTTTTCCTCAACCGTTCGACTGGAAATTGAAACCACGGCGCTCTCAGTGTTGGTAATCGTCGAATCCATCGACATGGCCCCATGAATTTGACGATATTGGCAGGGTGCCTTAAGCGGGGGACCCCTTACTGGGGACGGCAATGGATTGGATTCGGCACGCAATCACTACAGCCATCACAAACAACGAAACGAAGATACCAACGTAGACCGCCGTAGTGGTCCACTGAATGTTCGGCAGAATTGTGTTCCTGACCGTAGCACGTTTCATGACCGTCATATCCGTGTCGCGATAAACCTGGACCCAATCCGGGGACGAAAACGCAGGTATGACCGGAGGCAAGACGGCGAATTGGGCATCCAAACGGAGCGCTGCATCGAGAGATTTTATAAAAATGAGATTTCCATTTTCAGGCGGGGATGGCTCATCGCCGTCATGTGCGCTTCGAATCGCATCCTTGGTGGATCGGAGAATCAACGAATCGTAGCCGGCAACGTCGCGGAGTCCGAACCAACCTGGCAGGTTCGCAGGAAGAATGGGATCGGCCGGCGAGGGACCGCTCGGGTTCATTGCCCAGGCCCGATTTACGAATGCAATGGGTGCATTTCCCGCATTCTGCTGCAACCACCCGATTCCCGGTCCGTTAGGGCGCAGATCCGAAAGAGAACTCTCGGCCAGATTGCCCCGGGCGGAAACGAACAAATCAATCCCAAGAACAAACACGACAAGCCAGCGGGCCGTTTGATGTGACTTGTTCGAATAGGTAAATCCGATCGCGACCGCGCTGCATGTTGCGATCAGACCTGCGGTCATCAACGGCGGCATCGCCAATGCGCCGACCCAATCCGGTTCAAGCCCCAACCGTTGTGCGATTCCTCGGGTGGCAACCAACAAAAATCCGGATGCAGCCAGAATCGTCAGCGCAACAATGGACAGCCGCTTGCGCGTGGCCCATTCCGCGCCAATTGCCGCTGCGATCGCAATCGGTATCATGGCGGCCCCGAGAATTCTGCCGGGATTTCCCGTTGATGCGAAACCGGGCACCCAGAAATACAGAACTCTATTCAATTCGGTTCCAAAGGCCAAGCTAAGGGCAAGACCGCAAAACAGAGGAACCCAGCCGGCCATCCCCCAGAGCGGAGCACCTTTCTTTCGGACAAAGAAGGAAAAGCCAGTCACCGCGAACATCAGCCCACCGATTCCGATGTAGGAAACCCATTCCGCATATGCGTTTGGATGCCCTGTCGCAGAGACGATCCAGTTGGCGCCATTGCCTTTTGACGGATTGCCGAATGTGTCCGGCGCTATCCACGTGAGGGCTAAATGGATGGGAATCGCGTTCTGAACATAGGCTCGATAGCCATCCGGTGTGGCGGCGACGCCGCCCCGATGCGACTGTCCGCCGAGTTCCAATGCGGGAATAAATTGAATAGCGGAGAGTCCGATCGCCACAAAGCAGAGTACAACGACGGAACAAATACGCTGCGGCCATCGAGTTGACCGACCCGCCCACAATTCAGCGAGTCCAACCATTCCAAGGACATATGCGCCCATTTGCAAATGCCCGCCGAGCAGCGCAATACCCATCAGGCAACCAGCGCCAATCGGCCTTCGTCGTGAAATCAACACCAATATCCACGGAGTCCACGCCAGTACGGAGATGTGGGAAGCAATCGGAGTCCACGCCATCAAATGGACGTTGAATAGGGAAACCAATCCGCCGATGGCGGCCGCTGGGGGGGAGAGCCCCCAAAGGGTAAGGAGCCTCACAACGCCAAGACCCAACAAGAGAAGATGAAACGCCAGAAGAATGCCGAACCCGAAGGGAATATTGGCGTCCCCGATCGCGGTGAATAGCAGGTTGGGCGGGTAGAAGGGTGCGGATTGGGAGTTTCCCAGCAACGCCCCGCCGCCCAGAGTGGCAAAGACGGTAGGGTTTGTCACCGGCAAACGTCCCTGCCGGAACTGACGAGCGACTTCAGCTCGCCAAGGCAGGAACTGCGCAACTCCATCGAATTGGAGGACATTCCACGGGGGCGGGGATTCGGACCGCCAAGGGTGTATATGTTGCAGCTGCGACGCCGGGAGTAATACCGTTCTTCCGGTGAGTGGGCCCGACAGCAGAAGTAGGACTCCGAAACAGACAATCAGGTATGCGATAAAGCGTCGATGCAACTGGGGACCGAGCCGAATCAAACGAGATTGAGAAATTCGAGGTTCTTGTTGGCTTCCTCGTTGAACGGATCCATTGTCAGCACGCGTTCAAACAACGCCTTCGCCTCGGCGTACTCGCCGAACATGGTTCGCGTCTTTGCGAGGGTAATCAGGAATGTTATCGACTCCGGGTTAAGACGAACCGCGGTTTCCAGTTCCTTGAGACAGTCGTCGTGCACAACGAAACTGTACACCAAGCCTAGTTCGTGATGGGCATCTGCATTCGCCGGTTGAGCCGCAATGACCGCCTTGAAATGTGCTTCCGCATCGTCGTAACGGCCTTCCAATCGGGATTCAACTCCGGCCGTAAAACGCGCGACGATATCCTCAGTCATGCCTGGGAGCACCTTCCTGACGAGGAGTATAGCATTGGTCCGCGGTTCGGGTCAATCGGATTCTCTTTTACGTCGAGTATTCAAAAATGCAGCGAAGCAATATCGACATCCTCGAGAGGTAGCGTTCCGCCCTTCCGTTTGATCCGGGCCAACGCGTTGTCGACCGATTTCGTTTTGCAACGTAATTCGTCTGCGATTTCGCGATAGGACTTTCCGAGTTGGTAGCCGGCCAAAACCATCCATTCAAAATCAGAGAGGATCCGCTGGAGATTGTCGCGCAGTTCGCGAGTATCCTCGCACCGCAACACCACGTCCTGCGGGTCGAGCGAAGTCTCGGATGTCAGGATGTCCGAGAGATTCCAGTCCGCCGACGGGTCGTCCGAGGGGCACTCCAAGGACAGAGACGTGTTGAGTGGTTGTTGTTTCTGACGAGTCGCGGTCTTGATCGCCGTAATGATGTGGCGCTGGATACAAACCTTTGCAAACGCCGGGAATGAAATCGCCTTGTCGCAACGGAAATCAAGAATCGCCTGCCAGAGGCCAATCATGCCCACTTGAAGCAAATCGTCTTTCTCGGCACCCACTAGGAAATAGGACTTGACTTTGGTCTTGACCAGATTCCGATACTTGTACAGCAGAAATTCGGCAGCCTGATCTTCACCCCGCTGGGCACGCGCAACCACCTCCCGGTCCGAGAGACCAGTGTAGCGCAACAGGCAGCTTCGGGGGAAATCAACAAAGGATCGGGTCGAGGTCGTCACGCCACGTTCTCTCCGGAATCTTCGTGGTACTGGCAACGGGCATCCGCCCGCAGGCCGAACGCATCATTGCCGTGGGGGGTCAAGAGTTACCACCAAACCGGCCTGCATTTGGAACTCGTCCTACTTTGACGATCTCCGGCCATCGCAGAACCGTTGACCAATTATACCGATCCACCTACCGGCAGGCAAACCCATTTGCTTTTGGTTTTTGTCTGTCATGACAAGCCTGCCGCACGAAACACGGCGGTTTCCGGGCATAAAACACTCATCCCTCCATCCACCGGTATGGTTGCACCGGTGATGAACGACGCTGTTTCGGAGAGGAGGAATGTAACGACGCGGGCGACTTCCTCAGGAGATGCTACCCGGTTCATCGGGTAGGAGAGTGGAAAGGCATCCTGATGGGCTTGAGAGTAAGACCGACGCCAAGCCTCGAGACCGTCGGTCATCACATGTCCCGGGGCAACCGTGTTGACTCGTATTCCGTAAGCGCCCAGCTCGCACGCCATCACGCGGCCGAGCCCGGCAACGGCAGCCTTCGACGTGCAGTAGGCGGTTCTGTCCGGTATGGGTTGGTTCCCGACGAGAGAACCGAGCAAGACGACCGCGCCACGACTCTGTGCCAATGCCTCAAGCGCGGCTTTGGCCAACAAGAATGGCGCCGTTACATTCACAGCCATCAAGCGGTTCCACGTTTCAATATCGGTGGTCGCAACTCCACCGGGAGTTTGGTCGGCAGCATTGTTCACCACTGCGTCGATACGCCCAAAACGGTCGAGGGCCCGCGTGACCAGATCAGCAGGAGCCTCCGGAACCGCCAGATCCGATACGCAATGTGACACGACTTCCGAACCGACCATTCCATTGACTATCCGCGCTGTCTCGGCCAGCCCCGTCGCGTCACGGTCTGTCGCGAATACGACAAAACCGTTCACCGCCAGATCCGCGACAATACAGCGTCCGATGCCGTGCCCGGCCCCAGTAACGACGG
>CAZYBA010000267.1:4863-5090 GCA_964646105.1 uncultured Armatimonadia bacterium | reverse complement strand
ACAAGTGATGGATGCGGCGGATGTGCGGCGTGCACTCACCCGTATCGCCCACGAGATCATCGAGCGCAACAAAGGGGCTCAGGAACTGGCGCTGGTCGGTGTCCTGCGCCGCGGACTTCCCCTCGCCGAACGTTTGGCGTCACGGATCGGACAGATCGAAGGGGTCGATGTTCCGGTCGGCGGGCTCGATATCGCGCTCTACCGCGACGATTATGCGGTGCGCAGCG
>CAZYBA010000267.1:0-4758 GCA_964646105.1 uncultured Armatimonadia bacterium | reverse complement strand
AAGGCGCTGATGGACCTGGGGCGGCCGGCCGCGGTCCAGCTGGCCGTTCTGGTCGACCGCGGGCACCGCGAACTTCCCGTCCGCGCCGATTTTGTCGGCAAGAACCTCCCCACGGCCCGCGCCGAGCGGATCAATGTCCGTTTGTGCGAGACCGACGGGGACGATGCGGTTGAGATTGCCAAGCAGGAGGAAAACGCATGAGCACCCCCCTCGCCGGTCGGGACTTGCTCGACCTCGAGACCATCGAGCGCGACGACATGGAGGCGCTCCTCGATACCGCGTCCACATTCACCGAGGTGTTGCGGCGTGATGTCAAGAAAGTGCCCACCCTGCGCGGCAAATCGGTGGTCACCCTGTTCTTCGAGAACTCGACCCGCACCCGCACCAGTTTCGAAGCGGCCGGAAAATACATGTCGGCCGATGTCATCAACATCTCCGGCTCGACATCGTCGGCGAGCAAGGGCGAAAGCCTGCGCGACACGTTCCTGACCCTTCAGGCCCTCACCGCCGATCTGGTGGTGATGCGCACTCCTTACTCGGGCGCGTGCCATCAGGCGGCCGAATGGGTGGGGGTGCCGGTGGTGAATGCCGGGGACGGTCTCCACGAGCATCCGACCCAGGGCCTGCTCGACGCGCTCACCATCCGGGATGCGAAGGGGAGTGTCGAGGGGTTGAAGGTCGCGATCGTGGGGGATATCGCCCACAGCCGGGTCGCCCGCTCGAATGTGTGGGGGCTCACCAAGTTGGGAGCAAGTGTGCGGTTGGTAGGGCCGCGGACCCTGATGCCGGCGGACGCCGCCCGGTTGCCGGTCACTTGCCACACCGACTTGCGCGAGGGCCTCGAGGACGCCGATGTGGTCATGGTGCTGCGACTGCAGCTCGAGCGCATGGACCGCGCTCTCTTCCCGACTCCTCGCGAATACTGCAACCTCTACGGGGTGGGCGCCAAGGCGCTCGCGGCCGCCAAGCCCGACGCGGTGGTGTTGCACCCGGGGCCGATGAACCGTGGGCTGGAAATTGGCGGCGATGTGCCCGACCTGCCACAGAGCCTGATGGAAAAGCAGGTCACCAACGGCGTGGCGGTCCGGATGGCGGTTCTGTACCACCTGCTTGGGGCGGAGGGCTAGGGGTGTCAGGGTTTGTCCTTGAGACGATTTCTGATCCAACTCGCCAGGCTTACGTCGTCGAGATGCCCTGCGGCGAGCTCCATGAAGAGTCGGTATTTCTCTTCTTGAGTCGCCACCAAGTCGACTCCGTTTGCCAAGAGGAACACTCGGCACACAACGAGGGCCACTCGTTTGTTACCTTCATGAAATGGATGGTTTCGGGCAATTCCGAACGCGTAGGCGGAAGCCAAGGCGGCAAGGTCGGGGGGCGGGTCACCGTAGGCCCAGACATTGCGCGGCCGCGCCATCGCCGACTCGAGCAGGCCGGCGTCCCGGACACCAGCGCTACCCCCATGCTCGGCAACCTGTCGCAACTGCACCGCCCGGGCCAGTTCGGTGTGGATCCAAATAGGTTCGTTCATGCGCAATTACCTCGAGAGCTGCCGCAAAGCGTCCCGGTCCTCCCGCATCACGGCCTCCGCCAATTCCATCTGAGCCGCGAAATCCGGATCGTAGACTGCCAACTCGATACCGTTCGGGGTTTCGGTGACATAGAGCATGTCGCCACGCTTCACCCGAAGCCGGTCCAGAATCTCGCGTGGAAGCACCACACCCGTCGAGTTGCCGATCGCAGTCAGTTTGACAGTCATCCCATTCCTCTGGATTGTAATTACTTCTGTTGTAACGCATGGGGAGGTTGTTCGCAATGAGCCCCCGTCCGACTGTAGCGGTCTACTACTTTCCGAATTACCACCGGGACGTACGCAACGAGCGCATCCACGGTGCCGGCTGGACCGAATGGGATCTGGTCCGCCGCGCCGAGCCCCGCTGGGAAGGCCATGTACAACCCAATGTCCCGCTCTGGGGAGAAACCGACGAAGCGGATCCCGCCGAGATGGCCCGGAAGATCGACGCGGCCGCGGACCACGGGGTAGATGTCTTCCTCTTCGACTGGTACCGCTACGACGACGGGCCGTTCCTGCACCGTGCACTCGACGAAGGATTCCTGAACGCGCCGAATCGCAGTCGCCTGCGTTTCGCACTTATGTGGGCCAACCACGACTGGGTCGACATCCATCCCGCCAAGCGCGGTGTTCCCGCGCACTGCCATTTCCCCGGGAAGGTGAGTGCTGCGGGCTGGGACGCGCTGGTTGCGAATGTTGTCGACGACTACTTTGTCCGTGACGAGTACTGGAAACCGGGCGGCAAACCCTACTTCTCCATTTACGAACTCGACACGTTCATCGAGAGCTGCGGCGGACTCGACGGTGCCGCGGCGGCGCTCGAGAAAATGCGCTCCCGTGCCCGCGAGCGCGGCCTCCCCGGAGTTCATGTGAACGCGGTCATCTGGGCGATCCCGATCCTGCCGGGCGAAAAGGGGGTCGACGATCCCCAGGCTGCGGTGCGGGCGCTCGGCATCGACTCGGTCACCAGCTATGTCTGGATCCACCATGTTCCCGTGGATTTCCCGACCATGCCGTACACCGCGTGCCAAGCCGCCTACGAAACCTACCGCGACACCGCCGCCGCCCGGCACGCGCCGGTTGCGTACCACCCCAATGTGACGATGGGCTGGGACTCCAGCCCGCGCACCGTGCAGGCGGACCGCTTCGAACCGGTCGGGTATCCGTTCATGGGCACCCTAGCCGGCAATACACCGGACGCATTCCGGGATGCCTTGGCTTCGGCGCGCGACTGGCTCGCGCGGTCCGGACAGGCGGAACCGGTGCTCACTGTCAACGCTTGGAACGAATGGACCGAAGGCAGCTACCTCGAGCCCGATACCGTCAACGGTTACGGCTATCTCGAGGCGATCCGGGCTGTGTTCGGAAAGGGGGAATCAGCATGATCCTGAAGAACGGACGCATTGTCGATCCGGCCGCGGGTGTGGATGCCGTGGGGGATGTTCGCATAGCGGACGGTCGAATCGTGGCGGTCGCGCCCGGCGGCGCACTCACCGGTGGCGACGAAATCGACTGCACCGGCATGATTGTCGCGCCGGGATTGATCGACATCCACGTCCACCTGCGCGTTCCCGGCCAGGAATACAAGGAAGACCTTGAATCCGGACTGGGATCCGCGGCCGCCGGCGGCTTCACCGCAGTCGCCTGCATGCCCAACACCAAACCGGTGATCGACCAGGCCCCGATTGTCCGGGACCTGCTCGCCGGCGCCGCTCAGGTTGGCAAGGCCCGGCTCCATGTGATCGCCGCCATTTCCAAGGACATGGCCAACCGCGAACTCTCCGAAATGGCTGATCTGCAAGGGGCCGGAGCCGTGGCGGTCTCCGATGACGCGTTCCAGGTGCAGGATGCCGAATTCATGCGCCGCGCCATGGAGTACGCCGGAATGCTCGGCCTTCCGGTGCTCGCCCACTGCGAGGACACCCGCCTCACCGAAGGCGGAAGCATGAACGAAGGCTTTGTCAGCACGGTGCTCGGCATCAAGGGCATGCCCCGGGAAGCCTATGAGATCGATGTCGCCCGCAACTGCCTGCTTGCGATGCAGACCGGATGCCACCTGCATATCCTCCATGTGTCCACGGCGCGCGAGGTCGAGCTCATCCGGTTCTTCAAGGGGCTCGGCGCGCCGGTCACTGCGGAAACTGGCCCGCACTACTGGTGCCTGACCGACGATGCCTGCCGGGGCTACAACACCGACGCCAAGATGAATCCGCCGCTGCGCACCCAAGCCGACTGCGACGCGATGGTGGAGGGGCTGGCCGACGGAACCCTCGACTGCATCGCAACCGACCACGCGCCACATGCCGCCTATGAAAAGGCCCAGGAGTTCGCGCTGGCGCCGTTCGGAATCCATGGCCTGGAAACCAGCCTTGCCCTCGGGGTCACCCACTTGGTGCGCACCGGGAAACTGAGCTGGAGCGACCTGATCCGGCGCATGTCCACCGAGCCGGCACGCATTCTCGGACTGCCCGGTGGATCGTTGACGGTCGGCGAGCCGGCCGATGTGGTGGTGATCGATCCCGAGCAAGAGTGGACTGTCGATCCCGAGTTGTTTGTGAGCAAGGGACGCAATACGCCGTTCGCGGGCACACGCCTGCACGGACGCGCGGTCCTGACCCTGGTGGGAGGAGTGAAGGTGCATGGCTGAGGCAATCCTGGTTCTCTCGGACGGTTCGGTGTTCCGGGGGGAGGCGTTCGGAGCGCGGGGGACATCCCTCGGGGAAGTGGTCTTCAACACCGGAATGACCGGTTACCAAGAGGCCCTCACCGACCCGTCGTACGCCGGCCAACTCCTGACCATGACCTATCCGCTGGTGGGCAACTACGGCATCAACGCCGACGATTTCGAAAGCCGACGAATCCAAGTCGCGGGCTTCGTGGTCCACGAACTGGCGTCCACGTACTCCAACTGGCGCGCCACCGGCTCCCTCTCCGACTATTTGGAAGACGCCGGAGTGGTGGGGATCCACGGTATCGACACCCGCGCCCTCACCCGGCGCATCCGGCACGAAGGGGTCATGATGGGCGCGCTCTCGACCGAGCACAGCGCCGACGAACTCCGCGCGCGCCTCGACGACCCCAATCAACAGTACGGTTCGATCGACTGGGTCAGCCGTGTCACCACCCCCGAACCGTTCACCTGGGGACCGGACGAAAGCGACGCGCGATTCCGGGTTTCGCTGCTCGAC
>CAZYBA010000266.1:434-5104 GCA_964646105.1 uncultured Armatimonadia bacterium | reverse complement strand
CTTGTCCCCAAGAACCTGACGCCCGCCTGCGTACCAGATGATGAGTCCCCCGAGACCGAACAAAAAACCCATGATCGGGTTGAACGTGGCCACCGACGTCTCGAGTAGGTTGCGGTTCTCGCGCATGGTCGCCGCCGACCGTTGGAACCGTTTGTGTTCCTCCTCTTCCTGCCCGAACGATTTCACCAGACGAATGCCGGAGAGCAGGCCTGAGAGCAGTTGGCTCATCTTCGACTGACTCTCGTTCACCCGGTAGTAAATCGGATGGATGTGTTTCCAGAAATAAATGGTTCCGACCACGACAAAGGGAATCGGAACAATAACCAGGGAGGCCAGTTGCCAGTTCATCGTGAACAGCATGGTCCCGATTCCCAGCACCAGCATCAGGTTGAGCAGGAAGCCTTGCGAAACTTGAACCACGAACCCTTGGAAGTACTCCACGTCCCAAAGGACCCGACTCATCAGGCTGCCCACGGAATGGCGGTTGTAGTAATCGACGCTGAGACTGACTAGTTTCTGCTCAAGGCGCTCCCTCAGTTCCCGCGTGATGCGCGTGCTGATGACGGCGGAGAGGCGTCCGATGAAGATGCTCAACAGGTTGCGGGCAAGAGACGCCACCATCAGCCCCCCCAGAATGTAGGGCAGCAGATGCGTTTCCCTGTGGGGCACCAGGACACGGTCAACCAAAGTGCGTGTCAGGAGCGGAGGGAGCAAATCGAGTCCCACACCCGCCAGCATCATGGCGAGCAGCGCCACCAGACGTGGGTAGTAGGCACGCATCAGGCCAAAGGCACGCAGGAAGATTCCGTGGCCGGCATTGCATTGGGAACAAGGAACTCCGCGAGACGGCAGAGGCAACCCACAGGTGGGACAGATCACTTCCGAACGTCGGGTCAACGCTTCCGGTTGCAGGGCGTTCCCGGCGATGAGGCGTTCGATCTGCAACGCCGCACGGCCGAAAAACTCACGTTTCGAATTGGTGTACCGGACCAGGTCCAGATAGACACCGTTTACTCGGACCTGAAAGAACGCGCTTCCGACGGTTCCGAACCCACGCACCTTGTCGATCGACGTGACGGGGAACGGGCCCGCAATCCATTGGAACGAGCCGTCGTGCGTGACTCCCGCTGCACCGACCATCCGGTCTCCGACGACCAGACACGTTTCGGCTGGATGTCCGTCGAGAGAAAGGTCCGCGCGGACGGTGCATCGGATTTTGTCCTGTTCCCAAAGCGGGCTGTCGGCAAGGGCGAGTATACCAGAGGGAAAATCAGCGACAGCAATGTTTGCTTCGATCAGGTTTTCCGACCGGACTGCCCGGGGGCGAGTGGACGAGGAGGTCAACGATCGCGTCATAGGTGGGAGAGAACTTCCGGGCCGAGTAGGCATCCGGGTGAAACCGGACCGCGCGTGACTTTCACCAGAGACGACGCTCTCGCCTTCCGGTCCCGACAAAATCGGGCGTAACTTTTGTTCAGTTGCCACCCAACTCCGTTGTTGTCATTGTGCTGAACTATTGGCAATCGGCGTGACATCCGACCAAGCCGCGCGCAAACCCGCAGAATGGACGGTATGTCAGAGACCATGTCCACCCTACTTGGCGGTACACTGCGGTGGGCTACGATGCCCAATTCCGGTACTCAGGGATCCACGACGATGACCCGAATCCTCGCCGCCGTTCTGGTGGCCGCCACTCCGATTGTTTCTTATGCCGCGCCACCGGCACGCCGAGCGCCGGATACCCCGTTGCGTTGGACAGACCTGCGGCAGTCGCTGACGCTCTCGGGCAAGTATTCCTCGGCTCGATTGCTCGTTGAAACATCGGATCGTCAAGGCATCCGGGACATCTCGGGATCGGTGCGTTATTCGATCGCCTCCACCAAGATCGCCCGTCTCGAGGACGGCGTGCTTCGTCCCGTTGCCAACGGCCGTACGGTGGTCACCGCGCAATGGAACGGTGCAACCATTTCGTTGCCCGTCACGGTGTCGGGAGTCACCTCGGAGGGGCCGCGGTTTGTCGGCGACGTCTTGCCCGTTTTGACCAGGCTGGGTTGCAACCAAGGCGGTTGTCACGGCGCGGCACAGGGCAAGGGCGGATTCAAATTGTCCATGCAGGGCTATGATCCGGAGTCGGACATTGTCTCCATCACCCGCGGGGCCGGGGGACGACGGGTCTCGCCCGCACGGCCGGAGGCGAGCCTTCTCTTGCGCAAACCGCTCGGACAGGTTCCCCACAAGGGTGGAACGTTGCTTCGCGCCGGTTCGGCCCACCACCGACTTTTGGTCGATTGGATCGAGTCGGGGATGCCCGGACCACGCCCCGACGACAAATCCGTCGAGCGATTGGACGTCTTCCCGGCGCAACGTACCGTGGGAATCGGGGCCAGGCAGCGGTTCCGCGTCGTCGCGACGTACTCGGACAAATCCACCAGGGATGTCTCGGAAGAGTCGCTGTTCAGCGGCTCCGATGCCCAAGTCGCTTCAGTTGAGTCGACCGGCGAATCCCGCGTCGTCGGCAAGGGTGAAGCTGCGGTCCTGATCCGTTACGACGACAAGGTGGTCACCGCGACACTGACCTCCCCGTTCGCCAAGCCGCTCCCGCTTCCGCAACCAAAATCGCCGCGAGCCAACGACAGTGATTTCCTGCGCCGTGTCACTCTGGACCTCACCGGGACACTGCCGACCGTGGAACGTACCCGTGCCTTTCTGGCCGACAACAATCCCGACAAACGCGCAAAATTGGTCGACGAGTTGTTGGACAGCCCTGAGTTTGTCGACAACTGGACACTGCGCTGGGGCGACATTCTGCGCAGCACCCGCAATGCAATGGGTGAACGCGGACTCGCGTCGTTCAATCGCTGGCTTCGCGACTCGGTTGCCACCAACAAACCCTGGGACACCATGACCCGCGAATTGCTGCTGGCATCCGGCAGTACATTCGACAACGGTCCCGCCAACTATTTTCGCGCCGCGCCCACGCCGGATACCTTGGTCGAAACCACTTCCCAGGTTTTCCTCGGGGTGCGTATCCAATGCGCCAAATGCCATAACCATCCTTACGAGAAATGGAAGCAGAATCAATATTACGAGATGGCGGCGTTCTTCACGCGGGTGCGCTCCAAGAACACCGACGTCGCGGATGAAAAAATCTACTACGCGGGAGACAGCGGCGATGTTGCCAACCCCCGCACGAAAAAGACAGCGGTTCCGACTCCCCTTGATGACAAACCGGTTCCGGCTAGTTTCACAGGAGACCGGCGCAGCGCATTGGTCGACTGGATGACCCGCAAGGACAATCCATTCTTCGCACAGTCCGTGGTGAACCGCCTCTGGGGGCATTTCCTCGGCCAAGGAATCATCGAACCGGTGGATGATGTCCGGGTCACCAATCCCCCTTCGAATCCGGAATTGCTCGCTTGGCTTGCGTCCGATTTTGTAAGAAACCGTTTTGACCTCAAACGGACCATGCGCAATATTGTGCTCAGCGAAACATACCAGCGCTCGAGCATTCCGACTTCCACGAATTCCGCGGACACGAAGTATTTGTCGACGTTCCGGTTTAAACGCCTTCCTGCGGAACCGTTGCTCGATGCGATTGGGGTCGCGACAGGTGTGCCAGAGAAGTTTGCAGGCTATCCGGTCGGCATGCGTGCGTCGGAATTGCCGGACGCAACCGCGCAGTCCTACTTCCTGGACCTGTTTGGCCGGCCCGCACGCAACATAGTTTGCCAGTGCGAACGCAGCGACAATCCCAATTTAGGGCAAGTCCTTCATTTCATGAACGGTAAGGGCATCAACGACCGTCTTACTTCGAAAGAGGGACGAATCGCCCAGCTTGTTTCATCTGGCAAATCAAACACGGAAATTGTTCGAGAGCTGTACCTTGCGACACTTTCGCGTGAGCCGGAACTCGATGAGATGCTCACCGCATCCCTGCGCATCCATGCGTCCCAGGAACGGCGGCAGGGCGTGGAAGACATCCTTTGGGTGTTGCTGAATTCCAAGGAATTTGTCTTCAACCACTGATGGAACGTGTTGCGCTCCAACTTTATTCGGTACGGGACGACCTACTCCAGGATCCGGCGAAGGCAATCGATCGGGTTCGGGAGATCGGGTTTGCGGCAGTCGAGGCAATGTATTGGCCGGATACGCTTCCAATTGCGAGTCTCGCATCCTGTCTAGATCAGAGCGGCATCGGAACCTGTTCCATGCACGTGCCGTTGCCCAATCCCGAGAACATTGCCTCACTAGCGGACGCGGCAGCGATGTTGGGAACCCGCGAGGTTGTCTGGCACGGTTGGCCACGCGATCCGAGGCACAACTCCATGGATGGGGTCCTCGAACTTGCCAGCATCTACCGGGATGCAGCGGAATTGACAGCACAACACGGATTGCACCTTTCCTTGCACAACCATTGGTGGGAATTCCAACCAATTCCCGACTCGCAGGAAACGATGCGTCCAATCGATGTCTGGATGCCCCTGCTCGCTGATTCCCTCGGGTACGAACTGGATACCTATTGGATTGCGGTTGCAGGTGCAAATCCGGTTGACGAATTGAAGGCGTTGCCAAGTTCGCCCCGGTTGATCCATCTCAAAGATGGTCCTGGCACCACCGATGCCGCGAAAACCCCGCTGGGCACAGGAATACTCCCGTTCGCCGACTTGGTC
>CAZYBA010000266.1:0-424 GCA_964646105.1 uncultured Armatimonadia bacterium | reverse complement strand
GAAACATGGAAAATCGTCGAAATGGACGATTGCGACTCCGATTTGTGGATTGCGTTGGAGCAATCCCACAGGACACTGATTGGATACATACCCCATGGATAATCGCCAGTTTCCCCTCCGCTGCGTGCCGGGATTCACCGGAACCCACCCGGGCATACAGATCGGCACCTACGTCCACTCGGACGCCTCGGACGAAGAATTGCAATTCCTCCAACAGGTCGGCGTCGAATGGGCAATGCTGCAGGTCCACGCCATCGAGGAACAAACCGCCGAGCATTACAAACGGTTCAACGAACGTCTGAACCGGTACGGAATCCAGATTTACCGGGTCGCACACCACGGTGTGCACAATGTCGAAGAAATTACACTTGGATTGCCCGGCCGCGATGAAAAGATCGACGAGTTTTGTCGATTCATCGGAGAA
>CAZYBA010000265.1:466-5130 GCA_964646105.1 uncultured Armatimonadia bacterium | reverse complement strand
CGTGTCGGGAAACCCGGAAGTTTCGAGTCGACTCGGCAGGGCAGTCGCGGAAAGCACGTCGGCAGCCGCGATGTGGACCCCGGGCGCCATTCGCAGCGTCGCGGTTGAACGTCCGATCCCGCCGGGAGCCAACATCAGGTGCAATTCCGTTGTCACCCATTCCACCGGGGCTGTTTCGCCGCCGACTTGGTCGCCCTGCGTGCCCGCGGGCCACGTCGGGAAGCCCTCCGCGGCACGGTCGGGTTCTTCCTCGTTCGTGGAAACGTCCGCGAACGCCATGGCGATGGCCTCGAGCAGGGTGGCGGTTCCGTGCGGAACACGCGCTACCACACCGTGGTACGCCGCTCCGATCCGGCGCGCGTCTTCGGCATAATCCCCGCCCAGCCGGGCCAGTACCCGCAGGGCCACGCCGTTCGCCGACGGAAGGGCACCGTCGAAGAGATCCTTGGAACGGGCCACCAGACGTTCGTGGCGACGTTCACTCGCGAAGAAGACCCCCCCGTCCTCGTCATCCGAGAAATCGTCCCGCATCCCATCGGCAAGCCGCGCCGCCGACGCCCGCCATTGCGGTTCGCCGGTGGCATCGGCAAGATCCAGGAGACCGTCCGCAAAATACGCCATATCGTCGAGGAACGCGGGAATGGCGGCTTCCCCTTCGGCCCAGCGGTGCATGAGCTGGCCATCGGGGCTGAGCGGCCCGAGGCAGAACCGTGCGGCTTCCCGGGCGGCATCGAGGTAGCGAGTTTCACCGAGCACGGCCCCGCAGCGGGCAAGCGCCCCGATCATCAGGCCGTTCCAGTTCGCCAGGACCTTGTGGTCGCGCAGCGGGGGAACCCGCCGCTTCCGAGCAACCCGGAGTGCATGGCGACCGGTGATTTCCGCGGGGGTGAGTTCCGCGGGCAATCGTGGCGCTTCCGGTCCCAGGCCGAGGTGGGGAATGGAGTTTCCGGTCAACAGCCCCGTGGCTTCGTCGTGGTAATTGCCAGCCGTCTCGATGCAGTACCGTTCGCACCATGCGGTCCCTGCCAACGCCTCGGCTTCGGCGCGGCTCCAGACGTAATAACGTCCTTCCTCACCTTCGCTGTCGGCATCGAACGCGGCGACAAATCCCCCTTCCGGTTCGCGCATGGCGTCGAGGACCCAGTCGCAGGTCTCGCGGGCGATGCGCTTCCAAGCCGGATTGTCGAGGAGCGCACCCGCATCGGCGTACACCCGCGCCAGCAGGGCGTTGTCGTAGAGCATTTTCTCGAAATGCGGGAGCAACCAGACCCGGTCGGTGCAGTAGCGGTGGAATCCGCCGCCGACGTGGTCGTAGAGACCGCCTTGCGCCATCCGGTCGAGGGTGATGGTGAGCAGCGGGACGGCGCGGGGATCCGCGTGTTCGATGGCGCTGCACAGAAGGCGCAGGCCGTGGTGCGGGGGAAACTTGGGCGCGCCTCCGAATCCGCCGTACTCGGCATCAAACCGTTCCTCGAGGCTGGTCACCGCATCGTGGCGCAGCTGTTCGGGATCGGGCGGGCCGGGCGGTCCGGGGATGGGACGTTGGCGCGTCGACTCTTGGAGGTCGGCGGCGAGCGTGTCGGCCACCGACTCCACTTCGTCACGGCGTGTGTTCCAGGCCTCGGCAAGTTGCCCGACCAGTTCGAGAAACCCGATGCGCCCGTGTCGGCGCGTGGGCGGGAAATAGGTCCCTCCGTAGAACGGTCGACCGTCGGGAGTCAGGAAGACCGACATCGGCCAGCCGCCGTGCCCGGTCATGCGCTGGACGGCGGTCATGTAGATTTCGTCGATGTCGGGACGTTCTTCGCGGTCCACCTTGATGCAGACGAAATGTTGGTTGAGGGCATCGGCGACGGTGTTGTTCTCGAAGCTCTCCCGCTCCATGACATGGCACCAGTGGCAGGCTGCGTAACCGACACTCAGGAAAACGGGTTTGTCGAGAGCGGCGGCACGGGCAAGGGCGTCGGGTCCCCAAGGCAGCCAGTCGACGGGATTGTGGGCGTGTTGGCGCAGGTAGGGCGATTTCTCCGACGCGAGGGCGTTGGCGGGGCGGTCGGACGGTGGATTCGCCATAGGGGCTGGTTATACCCGACCGCAATCGAAAAGGAATCGTCCGCCCGACGGGGGAATTTGCCCGAACCGGGGCGGTCTGGCTCCGGGGAGGTATGGGATGAGTTTCATTGAATCCAAGGGTCCCGGCGGAACCACGCGCCGGACATTCCTGACCGCCGCGACAGCCGCCAGTCTGGGGTTGGTTCTCGGCGGCAAGGCGCAGGCGCGCGAGATTCGCGAAGCGCTGGAAGAGTTGCACGAAGCCCCGAAGGTGAAGGCGCCGCAGTCGGCCAACGACCGCATCCGCTGGGCCTGCATCGGCGTGGGCGGCAAGGGCAGTTCCGATACCGCGGACGCCGCCCGCTTCGGCGATATCGTCGCGATCTGCGACGTCGACGACAACACGATCGCGGAGGCGAAGAAGAAGTATCCGAACGCCAAGGTCTACCACGACTACCGCAAGATGCTCGACGAGATGTCCAATCAGATCGACGCGGTGACCGTGAGCACCCCGGACCACCACCACTACGCAGCGTCCGCGCAGGCCATGTTGCTCGGCAAGCATGTCTACTGCCAGAAGCCGCTGGTGCACAGCCTGCAGGAAGCGCGCAAGATGGCGGAGATCGCGCGCAAGACCAAGGTCTGGACCCAGATGGGCAACCAAGGTACCGCACAATCCGGCTTGCGCAAGCAGGCGGCGCAGGTGCGGGCCGGGATCATCGGCTCGGTCAAGGAAATGCATGTCTGGACCAACCGCCCGGTCTGGCCGCAAGGCAAGCCCCGCGGAGCCGAGCTGCCCGTCCCGACAAGCCTGAAATGGGACCAATGGCTTGGCCCGGCTCCGGTGCGTCCGTACGCCGACGGCTACCATACGTTTTCGTGGCGTGGCTGGTGGGACTTCGGGACCGGCGCCCTCGGCGACATGGGCTGCCACACCCTGAACATGCCGTTCATGGGCCTCGACCTGCGCGATCCGGTGCGGGTGAGCGCGACCACCAGCGGCCATGACGGCGACTACTTCCCGTCGTCGGCGACGGTCCGCTACGAGTTCGAAGCCACTGCGACCCGCGGTGCGCTGAGCTTCCTCTGGTACGAGGGCGGGCGCAAGCCCCCGGCGGAGCTCCTCGACGGGGAGCAGATGGCCGATTCGGGTTCTTTGTTGATCGGTGAAAAGGGCAAGATCTACATCCCGGGCGACTACGGTTCCGGCGGGGATGTGATCGGCGGGGTCGACATCGCTCCCGTCACCTTCGAAGCGTCCCCGGGCCACTTCGAGGAACTGGTGCGCGCCATCCGTGAGGGCAAGCCTGCCGTTTCGAACTTCCCCGACTACGCGGGCCCCCTCACCGAGATGGTGCTGGCCGGGAATCTGGCGATGCGTGCGGACGGCCCGACGGTGGAATGGGACGCCAAGCGGCAGCGGATCAAGAACTTCCGCGCGCTGGAGAAGCGTCACGAACTGGAGCGGATGATCCGCCCCCACTACCGCAAGGGTTGGCGCATGCCGTAAGGCGGATTGTTTTGAAGGAATCCTCCGCCGGCGGACCGAACCCGTTCGGCGGAGGATGATCCCGTGAATCGTCGCAATTTTGTTACTCTGATGGGCTCCGGTGCGTTGTCCGCGCTTGCCGCTGGACTGCCCGCCCCGGCATCGGCCGACCTTTACGAATACATCGCCCGCCCCGAACCCGATTTCAAGTGGGAGAAGCGCGGCGAGAAACGCCTGGGCAACGGCACGGTCTACGACCTGCATCTGGTTTCGCAGAAGTGGCAGGGCGAAATCTGGTCCCACCGCCTCCAGCTCTTCTACCCGGACAACTGCAAGCGCACCGACTTCTGCACCCTCCTCAACACCGGTGGCGGCGGCAGCAGCGCCGAAGACTTCCTCGGCATGACCGCAGCCACCCAGGCCGGCGCACCGTTCGCCATCCTCTTCCACATCCCCAAGCAACCGTTGTACGGCGGCAAGGTCGAGGACGAACTGATTGTCCACACGTGGATGAAGTACATGGAGACCGGTGACGAAAGCTGGCCCCTGCACTTCCCGATGGCCAAGGCGGTCATCAAGGCCATGGACGTGCTGCAGGCGTTCACCAAGGACGCCGGCAAGCCGCGTCTCGAGCGCTTCCTGATCACCGGCGCATCCAAGCGCGGATGGACAACCTGGCTGGTGGGCGCGAGCAAGGACAAGCGTGTCGCCGGCATCGCCCCGATGGTGATCGACATCCTGAACGTTGCCAAGCAGATCCCGCGCCAGCTCGAATCGTTCGGCAAGCCCAGCGAACAGGTCGGTGATTACACCGCCATGGGCTTCGACAAGATCCTGGCGACTCCGCAAGGCAGGCGCCTGCTCGAGCTCGAGGACCCGTGGAGCTACCGCAATATCCTGACCATGCCCAAGCTGATCATCCTGGGCACCAACGACCGCTATTGGAGCCAGGACGCTCTCAACATTTACTGGGACGATCTCAAGGGCGACAAGTGGGTGTTGTACACGCCGAACAGCGGCCACGGACTCGAGGACCGCGGGCGGGTGGTGGCCACCCTCACGGCGTTCGCGCGCGCCCTCGCCGACCGCAAGCCCTGGCCGTCGCTGAAATGGAAATACCAGG
>CAZYBA010000265.1:0-456 GCA_964646105.1 uncultured Armatimonadia bacterium | reverse complement strand
TCGGCACGCTTGTTCCGGTGCACCGCCCCGACCTTGGATTTCCGCGATTCCAAATGGGCCAGCACCGAGCTCAAGGTGGACGGCCGCAAGCTGGTCGCCGAATCGCAGGCGCCGGAAAGCGGTTGTGCGGCGGTTTTTGTCGAGGCGACATTCAAGACCGACGACAAGACATTCACGCTGAGCACGCAGCTGCGCATTCTGGGCAAGCCGGCCGGGAAGTAATCCCGTTCGACAACCTTCGACTCGGCTTCCCGATCCAGTCGACGCAACAACAGCCCCGGTCTTGCGGCCGGGGCTGTTGTAGTTTGGGGCGGGTACCTTGCGGATGGTGAATGTGCCGGTTCCCGTACAATGAATCCGCACTTGGATCGAAGGTCGGGTCCACCGGCGGACGCCAACAATCATCCCCCCTCCTCATGAACAACGGTTCCCTCCTCGAATTTCGCGCCCCCGGCG
>CAZYBA010000264.1:0-5143 GCA_964646105.1 uncultured Armatimonadia bacterium | reverse complement strand
TTACGCAGGAATGCCAGCCAGGCATCCTTGGCGTGGGTTCGATACTCCTGATCGGCATCTCGGGCGGACGGGTAACGGCCGGCGACACCCTTGTCTTTCGCCGGATTCGAGAATTCGAAATTCAGACCGTAGATTCCGTGTTTGTAGAACGCGTGATGGTATGTCAGTCCGGAATTCCCGGTCCGTTCGGCCGCGGGGGGGTCGGTTTCGAAACGGAAGTTGGTGCCGTCGTAGGGATCGCGCTGCTCGCGGCGCATGCCTTCCACCAGTCGTGCGAATCGCAGGCCGTCGCCGGCCGGCACATACGCGGGCGCCAGGATTTCCCGCAAAGGACTGTGGATGTCGAGGAATGCGCGCAGTCCGGGACGTTGTTCGAAAAATCTCGCGAGGGACTTTGTTTCCGGTTCGGACAACGGCGATGTTCCCTCGAAGATGTCTGCGGAGGGCGTATCGGTGGTGGTCCGCCAGAGCGGGTCGGTGCGTCGAGCGCCACCCCAGCGGATGGCGAAGTTGCGGTTGAGGTCGACACCGAATTCGCCGGACGGGTGCGGGGTGCGGTTCTTGCGCCAGTCGGGGTGGTCTTGTTCCCAGGCTTTTCCGTCCGGATTGAACGCCGGTACGACCCAAAGGACGATTTTGTCGAGCAGGTCCCCGTGGTCGATATCGTTGGCGCGGCGCATCTCCAGCAGGTCGTCGATAAAGCGGACCACGCCCAGGGTGGGTTGTTGCTCACGGGGATGGATGCCGGCGAGCATCAACGCTTCCGGAAGTCCTTCCGGGGAGGCATGGCCGGGGCCGATGCGCCAGAGACGAATGGGGCGTCCCTCGCGGCTGGTGCCGAGGACGGTTTCGTGGACCAAACCGGGATGGTGTTTGCGCCAGCGGGCGAGTGCTGTGTCGAGGTCGGCGAGGCGGATCAGCAGGCGGTCGGGATCGGGAACCCGCTCTCGTGCGGCGGGAGCGGGTTGTTGCCGGACAATTGCTGCGGGGTCGTTTGCAAACGCCACCGGAAGAATCGGAATCACGGGCATCCGTAGGCGGGGTCGAGGCAGGGAGACCAGTTGGGGGTGGCGCCGGCGGGCCGATCCGGGAGTTCGCGGCCGGGGAGGGTGTAGAAACTCTCGATTCGAGACGCCTTGGCATGACCGTCCGCCCAGACAATGTTGGTGAGGCCTTGGTGGCGGGCATGGGGGGCGCCGTAGTCGGCGAACGCCATGTTGCTGCTGCCGGCGTGGATCAGGATCCAACCCGTGCGTCCGAAAGTGGTCGGGAATCCGGCCACTGCGGTGGTGGCACGCCGCATCGGCCATCGCAGGGGTTCGTTGGGGAATGTCCGGACATCGGATGCGCCGTCGGCGATCAGGACGGTCTGGGCCGGTTTGTTGATGGCGGCGGTGGAAATGGTGTCGATCGCGGTGGCGCCGCTGCCGATGTCGCGGTTGCCTCCGATGTAGAGGTTGTACGAGTAACTCACTGCCAGCCCGGTGGGGTTGGTGGCGCATCCGCCCGCGGTGGCGATTGTCCCCGGGGTGGTTCCCAGATCGGAACCGACACTGGGACAGCGGAAGATATCGAAATTCCGGATGTAGGGCTGGGTGAACACCGGCCACGAGCAGAGGGTCCGGCTCGGCGACGGCCCGTAGAATGTCCGGATCGCCATTTCATCGTAGTCCTGCGAATACATCAGGAACGCGGTGCCGAGTTGGCGCAGGTTGGACAGGCAGCTGGCCTGCCGGGCTTTTTCGCGGGCTTGTGCGAAGACCGGGAACAGGATTGCGGCGAGGATGGCGATGATGGCGATCACCACCAAGAGTTCGATGAGGGTGAACGCGGCGCGGACGCGGTGCATGGCGAAATCTCCTTGGGAAATTCCGCGGACTGCCCAGGCGGACGGCAGGGGGCGGCGGCACCGGAGCTTCCTCGGGGGAACCCCCGTGCGCATTACGCGCAGTTCGCCAGTCGCACCGGTGTCGGGAACGACGCGATTCTACCACCGGGGCGACCGGTTTTCGTCACACCGGCTGCCCGATTTGATCCGTTCCCGCGCCCCGACGCCCTTGCGGATCTACCCCGCGCACACGCGACACGGTCGGTGCCGTGGCGTGGGCTTCACATCCGGTCGCCGGAATTCAGGAAAGACAACGGTCAGGCGTAGAGCAGGAAGTGCTTGCGGACTTCGAGGAAGGCCCTGAGCGCCGGGGTCCATTCCTTCTGCAGTTGCGCCACCGGTTCGTCGGCGAGCAGTCCGTCCATGGCGGCTCGATTGGCAAGCAGGGTGAGTAGCTTGCTGGCTTCCCATTTGTCGCGGTGCAGGCGCCGCAGCGTGAACGCCATCTCGAGGCCGGTGCGGACCGGCTGGAACTTGACGCGGTCGGTGATCAACAGTTGGACCCCGCCGCAGGTTTCGCCGGAAAATTTGCTGGCGCGTGGCGTGAAGCGCACCGGGATAAATCGTATTCCCGGCATTTTGGCGTTGTTCAGGGCAGCCGCGAACGAACGGGGTTCGATGTACGGTGCCCCGAAAAGCTCGAAGGGGGTGTCGGTGCCGCGCCCGACCGAAACGTTGGTGAATTCGAGCAGTGCCGGTCCGGGATAAAGGGTAGCTTGGGTGAGCGAGCGCATGTTCGGGGACGGATTCACCCAGGTGAGGCCCGTGGCGTCCCACCAGTCTGCGCGGCGCCATCCTTCGCACTTGACCACCACCAGCTCGAGTTTGAGCTTGCGGTCGGCGGCGATCAGGCGGGCGAGTTCTCCGAGGGTCATCCCGTGGCGCACGGGGATCGAGTGGAACGCGGTGAACGACAGCCGGGACTCATCGGCCAAGGGACCCTCCACGGCGTCTCCACCGATCGGATTCGGGCGGTCGAGCACGACGTAGCGCAGTCCGTTGCGCGCCGCCGCCACCATGGTGTGGCCGAGGGTCGAGAGGTAGGTGTAGAAGCGGCAACCCGCATCCTGAATGTCGAAAACCAGTGTGTCGAGTCCACGCAGTTGTTCGTCGGTGGGCTCGGTGCGCGGCCCGTAGAGGGAGTGCACCGGCAGTCCGGTTCGTTCGTCGCGGCCGTCGTCAACCCGCTCGTCGACTGCTCCCCGGATGCCGTGTTCCGGTCCGAAAAGGGTCTTCAGGTTGACTCCGGGACCGTGGTGCAGAACGTCGACGGTAGGGATGCCGTCCTTGGTGAGTCCGGTGTGGTTGGTGACCAATCCGCAGTCGGAGCCGTCGAGCAGGCGCAGGTTGTCGCGCAGTAGGACATCGATTCCGGCCAGAACACTGCCGGCGGGCTGGGCAACGTTGCTCATGGGTCCATCGTACCGCCCGGTCCCGCGTGTTGGCGATCGAACGGGACATCCGGTGGACCGACGCAGTCGTCCTTGCGGTCGGAGCAACGATGCCTGGAATCGTGCCGGTTGTGCTGCGGTGCAGGGGCGGGCGGTTCCGGCGGCGGCGGTCGGGATCGGTCGAATGCCCCGGGCGCAGGAAGATACCCGGACAGGCGCGAAACTGGCAGGACCATGTTCGCCCTCAACTTTTACAATGAACTGTACGGGGAAGCGTTGCGAAAAGGCCGCAAGTCGGCGACCATCCGCATGGGCGACAAGTCGTCCAAATACGCCACCGGCCAACTGGTTTGGGTGACGCTGGGCCAGCGTTTCGGCCGGCGCAACAAGTTATTCACCGCAATCCTCGATGCGGTGGAAGTGAAGAAAATCAAGGAATTGTCGCCACGCGACATTCAGCGGGAGAACCCGGAATTCCGATCCCATGACGACGTCATCGCGTTGTTGTCGCGGGTTTACGACCGTCTGGTCACCGAGGAAGACACCATAACGATCATCTATTTCTCCCCGGTTGACGAGTACGGATTCGAGGGGATCTGAGATGGCGCTCACCCATGTTCCCGACCCGGAGGTCTTGGTCCATGATTTCGGTCCGTGGGCGTTGTGCCTGAACCGAAATCAGGACTTGATCGGACGCTGTTACCTTTTGCTGCGCCGTCCGTGCACCGACCCGTTGGCGATCACCCCGCCGGAACAGACGGCCTTGTGGACCTGTGCCGCGAAATCGAAGGCGTCGTTGACGCGCTTGTTCGCGCCCGACCATTGGAATTACGCGTTCCTGATGAACGTCGATCCACAGGTCCATTTCCACCTGATTCCCCGTTACCGAACCGCGCGTTCGTTCCGTGGCGCCGAGTTCTCCGATCCGCAGTTCGGCAAGCATTATCCGCTCGGGCCGGACCGAATCCTCGACAGCGAGACGTTGGCGGCCTTGCGGGTCGCGCTGACCCGTTCCCTCGATGTGTGAAACGGATACGATGGATCCAAGGTTTTCGGGATGCATCGCCGATGGAGGCGCCCGGGGCCCGGGAGGGGACTCGATGACTCCGGAGGAACGTCAAGTACAGTCCTGTTACGAGAATCTGGTTTCCCGCGACTGGGACCGATTCCACGGCTACGCCTTGCATCTGTGTGCCGGCAATCCGGACGATGCCGAGGATTTGTTGTCCGAGACCATGATCGACGCCTATCGGGCGTTCGCTTCGTTCCGGGGCACGGGTTTCGACCGATGGTTTTTCCGCATGCTGCAGACGAACCGGATCGACATGGTGCGTCGTGCGCGGGTCCGTCGTGCGCTGAGTCTCGACACGGGGAACACGGAATATCCGTCGATCGGTTCCGTTGAGATCCCCGACCCCGCCCCGGGTCCCGAGGACACGGTCGAAAACCTGCTTTCCCAGCCCATGGAGGACGCGCTGGCGTCCCTGCCCGACGCTCAGCGGGTCCCTCTCCTGATGTCGGATGTTGACCAGGAGGAGTACGAGGACATCGCCCGTGTGCTCGACCTGCCGCTTGGGACGGTGAAATCGCGCATCCATCGTGCGCGTGGCGACGCGGGGGACGCCTGGCCCGCGAAAGAAAGCAGGGGCCGGCAGATTCTGCTACGCACAGGTGGTAGGTCCCGATGACGGCCGGCACCTCGCGAAAGTAGACGGACGCGTCCCTGCCCAGCTGGGCCCAGTCGAAGCCGCCCCTGTCCTCGTTGACGTAGAGGTCGCGGAGGAGCTTGATGGCGTCCGGGGCCTCGAGGGGCCTGCGGGAGGCGACGTTTGTGGACGCCTCCCGCACGATGGACGAGATGGCG
>CAZYBA010000263.1:3402-5172 GCA_964646105.1 uncultured Armatimonadia bacterium | reverse complement strand
ATCGACGCCCGGCACAACCTCCCAGCCGAGCCGCCCTGCCGCCGCGAGGACGCCACCCATCGGGGACGGTTCACCGGCTTGCGCCAAAAGCGCGGTCCCGTCCGCCACCGCGAAATCGGCAAGCGCGGTCGTGCCGGACAGGAATGTGTTGGTTTCGTGGAACAGGCCGGCGACCAGGACACGGGGACGATCAAAAGGCATGGGGACAGTGTCCTTCAGGAAATCGGATTCCGGAGCCGGGCAAACGCGCATGGACTGCTGTTGCCGAGACGGCATAAAATCCGACACACGGTCGCATTGCTCCTTTGCACGGAGCTGGCGGCCAAGCGAACACAGCCGGCTACGATGCCGGGGCGGGGGAATCTTCCATGGCGGAACGTTACCGAGAGTCGGCAATCTGGCACGAGCGCGCGCGCAATGTCCTGGCGGGCGGAGTGTCCAGCGAATTCCGGAAATCGTCCCCGGGACGGAATCTCGTTTACTCGTACGGCTCCGGCAGCCGCGTTGTGGACGTCGACGGCAACGACTATCTCGATTTCACGCTCAGCCAAGGGCCGCTGATCCTCGGGCACAGTCCGCGAGAAGTCTTGGATGCGGTCGCGGAGGCGTCGGCGCAGGGCCAGATCTTCGCCGGGCAGTTCGCGGGCGAGATCCAGCTAGCCGAAACGTTGCAACGTCTGATCCCATGCGCGCAGCGGATGCGGTTCTCCCTCTCCGGTTCGGAAGCCGACCACACCGCCTTGCGCGTCGCCCGCGCCCTCACCCGCCGCCCCCTGGTCCTGCGTTTCGAAGGCCACTACCACGGATGGTTCGACTCGGTGGCATCCGCCCTCTCCGTCCCGTCCCCCGATGCGCTTGGCTCGCGCGAATCGCCGAATGTCCACCCGTGGAGCGCCGGACTCGCGCCGGGCGCACTGGACGGGCAAGTGGTGCTGCCGTGGAACGATCTGGGGTTGGTGGAGCGGGTATTGGAACAGCGGCACAGCGAGATCGCGGCGGTGATTACCGAGCCGGTGATGTGCAACTCGGGGTGCATTCCTCCAGAGCCGGGCTTCCTCGAAGGGCTGCGGGCCCTCTGCGACCGTTACCAAATTGTCTTGATTTTCGACGAGGTGATCACCGGATTCCGTATGGGGCTCGGCGGTGCACAGGAGCGTACCGGGGTGGTGCCGGACTTGGCCGTGTTCGGCAAGGCGCTCGCGAACGGCTACCCGATCTCGGTGATCGCGGGCCGGGAGTGGGCGATGCGCCCGATCGCGGAGGGTACCGTGGTGCATGCGGGCACCATGAACGCCGGGAATCCCAGTATCGCCGCGGCGTCCGCGACCCTGCGCATCCTCGAGCGTGACAACGTCCCCCAAAAGCTGCAACGCCTTGGGGAGCGCCTGCGGGACGGACTGCGAAAGGTGGGTGACGCATCGGGGCTGCCGGTGCGGGTGCAAGGCCCGGGACCGATGCTGCAGATGGGGTTTTCCAAAAAGGAACGTTGTGTCGACTGGCGTGACACCCTCGCCTACGACCGTCCGCGTTACAAGTCCTTTCTCGACAGGATGCAGGACCGTGGCATCCGGCTGATCGGCCGCGGGTTGTGGTACGTCTCGGCCGCGCACACCGAAGCCGACATCGACCATGCGGTGGCGGTGGCGGGGGATGTTTTGGGCGAAATGGCCGCCGCGGACTGATCGTCTTCTCAGGGAACACCGCCCTGTTCTCGGGACCGCGGCACGGTTGCCTCTTCCGGAAATCTGTTGACGGTCGGGTGGGACCGTT
>CAZYBA010000263.1:0-3381 GCA_964646105.1 uncultured Armatimonadia bacterium | reverse complement strand
CCCGGGAGGGGAAGGATTGCCTTGGTCCGCGTGGAAACCTGCGTCACCATGCCAGATCTTCTCGTTCCGCTCTACCGCCTCCCGGACGGCCGCCCGTTGGTCGAACGCCTGCGTGCCGAACAGGGCATTGTCGTGCGCCGCGCCTACCCGTTCGAACTGGCTCGGGTTCGGCGCTTTATCACCCAGCATTTCCACGAAGCCTGGGCCGACGAAGCCGAGGCCGCGTTCGCGCGCCAGCCCCTCACCTGCTGGATTGCGATTCGCGGCAAGAGGGTGGTGGGCTTCTCGTGTGTCGACTCGACGTTGCGCGGCTTCTTCGGCCCGACGGGAGTGGACGAATCCCTGCGCGGACTGGGTGTCGGGGCGGCGCTGTTGCTGGTGGCGCTGCAGGGCCTCAAGGACATGGGCTACGGGTACGGCATCATCGGGGGCGCCGGACCGGTGGAGTTTTACGAGAAGATCGCCGGGGCGACCGTCATCCCGGACAGCACGCCCGGGGTCTACGTGGATATGCTCGGCGCCGACGATCCGGACGAGACACCGTAACGAACGCCTGTTCCTTTCCCAAGCAACTCGGAGACGCGTAACGGGTCGGACGTGGTCCGCGGATTGGTTCCTTCCCTACGGCAACGGGGATGCGCCGGTGTCGAGGAAGCGGTCGATGGTTTCCAGCCCGGGGCCGAGATCGATTCCCTTTTCCGCGAGCCAGGCCGGGTTGTAGTACGTGTCGCGGTACAACTCCCCGCTGTCGCAGATCAGGCTGACCACCGAGCCCGACTTGCCCGTCGCGCGCATTCGTGCCACCTGAACACAAACCGCGGTGAACAGCGTTCCGGTGGACGCTCCGACCCGCCGGCCGAGCAGATCTTCCAGGCGATGGGCGACCGCGATGGAGAGCGGGTTGGGCACGACCACCATGTCGTCGACCAGCTCGGGGAGGAACGACGGCTCGGCGCGCGGCCGTCCGATACCCTCGATCCCCGACCCACCGTCGAGGGCAGGCCCCGGGGTCCCGTCCCGCCACCAGCGGTGGAAGACCGACTGTTCGGGATCCGCCACGCAAAGCCGGGTGGAATGCCGTTTGTAGCGGATCCAGCGCCCGAGTGTCGCGCTGGTGCCGCCGGTTCCGGCGCCGCACACAATCCATTCCGGCACGGGGTAACGTTCGCGCTCGAGCTGTTCGAACAACGATTCGGCGATGTTGTTGTTACCCCGCCAGTCGGTCGCGCGTTCGGCGTACGTGAATTGGTCCATGAAATGGCCGCCCATTTCCTTGGCGAGACGCGCCGCCTCCGCCCGATCGTCCTTGGCATGCTCCACAAAGTGGCAAGTGCCGCCGGTGCGCTCGATGCGGCGGATCTTCTCCGGGGTGGTGGTGGCGGGCATGACCGCGACGAACGGCAGGCCGAGCAGGCGGGCGAAGTAGGCCTCGCTGACCGCGGTGCTCCCCGACGACGCTTCGATCACCGGGGTTCCGGGGCCGATCCAGCCGTTGCACAGCGCGTAGAGGAAGAGCGAGCGGGCCAGGCGGTGCTTCAGGCTGCCGGTGGGGTGGGTGGATTCGTCCTTGAGGTAGACATCGATGTCCGGCGCGCAGGGCAGCGGGACCGGGATCAGGTGGGTGTCGGACGAGCGGTGCTGGTCGGCTTCGAGCCGCCCGAGGGCGTCCTCGACCCAGGCGCGGTCGGGTGGGGTGCGCATGGCAATGAGTGTACGTCAACGAGCCAGCGAGCGCGGAGCCATTCCCGAATTCCTCGGCGCCATGGTCCAAGGCACGCCGGCCGCGGGACGACCCTCGGTTTCCAAGGGTTGGCATTCCGGCACGGCATGGCGTTATGCTTCGCGCAGGAGGACGACGATGCAGTTTTCACGGGTTTGGATGCCGTTCTTGGGTGCGGCGTTGGTGCTGTCGGGCGTGGGCATGGTGCGGGCTCAGGACGCGGTGCCGGCGCCGGAACCGCCCAAGACGGTGAAGATTCCCAAGGTGGGCGAGGCGGCAATGGAGGCCGACAAACTGCGCCGCGAAGCCATGGTGGCGGGCGATATCGAGAAGCTGGCGGGATTGCTGGCGGACGGTTTGGTGTACACGCACTCCAACGGCAAGGTGGACAACAAGAAGACGTTGATCGAGTCCATCCGTTCCGGGGCGTCCGATTACGAGAAGATCGAGCCGCGCGACATGGTGATCCGTGTGCGGGGTGCGGTCACCGTGATTGTGACCGGTGTGGTGGCGGTGGGGGTGAAGACTCCGGAAGGCCCCAAGGCGTTTGATGCGCGGTTTACGGCCGTGTACGGTCGGACCAAGGACGGCCAGTGGCAACTGAATACCTGGCAGACCACGCGCCTTCCCGAGCCGGGGAAATAATCCCGGCGACGTCGAGCGGCGCGGGGGGACTCGCCGCCGTTGCGGTGTTGGAAACGAAAGACCGGGCCCACTCCGTGGGGAGGGAGCCCGGTCTTGGTTCGTGTTGGTGGGAAGAATAGTGCGGGGGGAGCGTTGGATCTTAACGGTGCTCGTTCGGATCGGCTGCCGACTACCGGCGGCTACGTACCCGCATCCCGGAATTTCAGGCTTGGCGTCGCTTGCGGATAACCAGTCCCGCGAGGCCGGCGCCCAGGATTCCCATCGCCGCCCACTCGCCCGGCTCGGGAACACTGCCGATATTCATCGTCATATTGAGAGTTCCACTGCCGTTCCAGTTGGAAAAGTTGTGGCTGCCGAGGATGAATTCGGTGATGTCGACATCAATCTCCCCCTGGCCAGCCCACGAGATCAAGTCACCGTCGAACATATCCCAGTCGTTAGCGATCGTAGTGGTACCCATTCCGAATTCGTCGTTTCCGCTCGACCGATTGTCCAGTTCCAACGTTTCGACCGTTTCCGTACGAGCGCCAATGGTGATCGTCATCGTCGACCCCGGCAGAAACTCACGATCATCATCTGTGATATCCGCAACCATCCAGTCCGGTCCACGCCAATATTGCGATGGGGTTCGGTCGCTATCTAGGAAGGGCGCGTAGAATCCGGAGCCGCCGTTGTGTGAAAAGATCGACGAACCGGAGAATTTCCACAGTGTCTTGTTGGTGCCGGTCTTGCCGGACACGTCGATCTTGAGCTGCGCCGATGCGGGCGATGCGATCGCGACCCCGGCGGCCAACAATGCCAATGCCAAGTGGCTGGCCAATTTGATGTTCATTCCAAACTCTCTTCTGAAGATTTAATTAGCCCGCCGTCCGAATTGTCGTGTGTTGCGCTAACGCAAAGAGTTTGCAGCCTGCCCCCCCCCCCCCCCCGCCGCGCGCCCGCGGGGAAAGCAGCAGCCGGCGTGCAAACCGGTATTTTTTCCGTTCAGGGCAAAAGAGAAACACCCGGCCACCCGA
>CAZYBA010000262.1:0-5196 GCA_964646105.1 uncultured Armatimonadia bacterium | reverse complement strand
TCTGCGCCGCGGATCTGCGAGAGGGCGGATTCCATGCCTTGGCGCGCTTGCCGGGTCGTGTCGACCACGGTCTGCGAGCGAGCCATACCGCGGGCGGCCGCGGACAGGATGGCGAGCGTGGAGAGCAGCAACAAGGTTGAAATGGTCAGTCCAACCATTAGCTCGGCCAGCGTGAACGCAACTCTGCGTCTCATGGTGTCACCCCGCGATTCGCCAGCAACGAGACTGCCTCAAACGAGCGGGTGCTTCCGCCACGGACACCGGCGCGCCAGAGGATTCGTACGTAGACGCGGCGGGTTCCCGAGGCAAGTGTGGTCAATTGCACGGTCGTGCTTGGGTTCTTCATCTGCGCCAACTGCGGCACCGGACCAAACGCCTCGGCACTGTAAACACCGCTCGGGAACGTGCTGACGCGGCAGAAACGAATGTTTTCGATGATCTGGCGCGTCGCGGTGTAGGCTTGGAGATTCTGCGAGCCGATGTCGGCGCTGCCGATCACGGCGATCAGCAATGGAACCATCGACACAATCGTAAAAATGGCCAGCATCATCCCGATCATGGCGTCGATCATCGCGAACCCGTTTCTGCACCGCATCCCGGTCACGGTCCGTCCGAATCGACCCTTGCCTGTGATCATGCCCCGTATTTTCGGCAGGATCCGATTTCGACTGGAGTGAGGCGAACGTCACCCTCGCCGAATTCGTTTGCTTGACCGGCGCGCACGACCGAGTCTATAATCCCCGCAACCGTACCGGGCGACGCCGCCCATGCCTGCGGGGACAAGGAGGCATAGGATGGCGTTGTTCGACAATTACGGTGCCGGTCCGTTCTACGACGAAATGTTTGCCGCCGACGGCTCGGTGCGGCCGCACTGCCGGAGCCTCCACGCGGCTTTGTCGGCGTCGGGACGCGACGATTTCCTGGAACGTCAACGGTTGGCGGACCGCACATTTGTCGAACTCGGGGTCACTTTCACAGTCTACGGCGACTCCCGCGGTACCGAGAAATCGTTCCCGTTCGACCTGATCCCCCGTATTGTTCCCGCGCACGAGTGGGACACGATCGAAAGGGGCTTGGTGCAGCGCCTCACGGCGTTGAACCGGTTCCGCTGCGTGCGGCGCACTATAGCCCGTCGTTCCACGGTGCGCACCCTCCGGGAGGGGTCTATGTCCCCATTGCCGGCGGCGACCGCCTCCGCGGCGGCGACGGCCGGTACTACGTCCTCGAAGACAATCTCCGCACACCGTCCGGATCCAGTTACATGCTGGAGAACCGCTCGGTCCTCACCCGGTTGTGGCCGGCGCTTTTCCGCGGGCTGCGTGTCCGCCCGGTCAACGACTATCCCAATCAACTGGCGACGTTGCTGCGCCAGCTGGCTCCGCGCGGGGTCGACGAACCGGCGATCGTCCTGCTGACCCCGGGTCCGTTCAACAGCGCCTATTTCGAACACGCGTTCCTCGCCCGCGAACTCGGGGTCGAGTTGGTGGAAGGACGCGACCTGATGGTGATCGACAATTTTGTCTACATGAAAACCACCAAGGGGCCGCGCCGCGTCGATGTGGTCTACCGGAGGGTCGACGACGATTTCCTCGACCCGTTGACATTCCGATCAGACTCCCTGCTGGGGTGCGCCGGTCTGGTGAATGCATACCGTGCGGGGAACGTAGCCATCGCCAACTCCATCGGCACCGGAGTCGCCGACGACAAGGCGGTGTACGCATTGGTTCCGGAAATGATCCGCTACTATCTGGGCGAAGATCCGATCCTGCCCAATGTCGAGACCTTTCTCGGTGCGGATCCGGACCAATGCTCGCACATCCTGGCCAATCTCGACAAACTGGTGGTCAAGGCGGCCAACGAAAGCGGAGGCTACGGGATGCTGATGGGGCCGATGGCCAGCCGGAGCGAACGCGAGGAATTCGCCGGGCGGGTCAGGGCCAACCCGCGCAACTACATCGCCCAGCCCTTGATCGAACTTTCCGTGGCTCCGACCTTCGTCGACGGTCGGGTGGAAGGACGGCACATCGACCTGCGTCCGTTCGCACTCTGTCGCCCGGATGGCGCGGTGGTGGTCGTACCCGGGGGACTCACCCGCGTCGCGCTGGTACGCGGCAGCTATGTCGTGAACTCGTCCCAAGGCGGCGGCAGCAAGGATACCTGGGTGCTCGAGGAGGACCGCGATGCTCTCGCGTGACGCCGACAACTGTTTTTGGATTGGACGCTACGTCGAGAGGGCCGAGGCGCTGGCGCGCATTCTCGATGTTCAATACCATGCGTCACTGGAAACCGGAGACACCCGCGAGGGATGGGCCAAACTGCGCCTTGCCGACGGCTCCGCAGGCAACCAAGGCCAATCCGACGACTTGAGCGCGTTCCATTGGCACGTGTTCGATCCCGCGAACCCGGACGCCATTGTTCCACTGTGGGGCAGGGCTCGCGACAATGCGCGCACCATCCGCGAGCAACTCAGCAGCGAGATGTGGGAGAGTATCAATGTGGCCTGGCTGGAGTTCAACACTTGGGATGCGGATCGACTGATGCGCGTTTCGCCGGACCAGTTTCTGGCGAAGGTGCGCAACGGCTCCCATCTGTTCCAAGGCATCCTGAACCGGACAATGCTGTTCAGCGAAGCGCGAGACTGGCTGGACACCGGACGTTTCCTCGAGCGGGCGTGCCAGACGACCCGGCATCTGTTGGTCTGCGCAGGCGATCTCGGACCCGATGGCGAGTTCCCTCGGGATGGCAATTCGGCAGGCAAGCAAGGACCGGCCGAACTGCGGCGGTGGTGGTCGGCACTGCGCTCCGTCAGCGGACTCGAAATGCACCGCAAAGTCAATCCGGCAGGTGTCGACGCTCAGAACGTGGTCGGATTCCTGCTGCTCGACAACCGCTTCCCGGCTTCGGTGCGCCACGGCATCGCACGCACGGAGGAATGCCTCTACCGAATCTCGGGAAGGTCGTCCGGATCTCCCGGATGTGAGTCGGAACGGCAATGCGGTCGCTTGGTTGCCGACCTGACCTTCACCGACGCCACCACCATCATCGCGTCACCCTTGGCAGGCTATCTTCAGCAAATCTCCGGACGGCTGGATGCAATCGGGGACGCCGTGGCGCGTGATTATCTGATCTATTGACATGCTGTTCGACGTTTCCCATCAAACCCGCCACACTTACCCGGTACCTGCCTGCGACAGCCACAACGAAATACGGCTGCAGCCTTTGTCCGACGATCAACAGGAATTGCTTGGATTTTCGGTCCGGTGCGATCCGCCCGCGCATTTCCACCACTACGATCTGCAGTGGGGCCGGGTGCACCATTTTCACGTCCGGGAAGCGCACTCCTGCCTTACCGTGGAGGCGTGTTCCCGCATCCGAACGTTGTTGAACGACCCGTTCGAGGGGAACGCGTGCGATCCCGAAATGCCGGATACCGTGCCGGTTCCCGTTCGGGGCGAACAGGCCGAATGGCTGCTCTCCTCGGGCAGGGTCCCGCTTGTTGATCCGGATTGCAACATCGAACTGGATGCATTGGCACGGTTGGCCCGGCAGGAGCGAGATGCCGGCGGTGTGGTCGGATTCGCCACCGCCGTCATGCGGCTCATCCACCGGGAATGGCCGTATACGACCAACGCCACCCATGTCGGAACCACGCTGCCCGAATTGCTCCGAGATAGGCGCGGGGGAGTCTGTCAGGATTTTGCACACCTCATGCTCGGAATCTGCCGGCGAAACGGTATCCCGTCCCGATACGTCAGCGGATACCTTTACACGGGGCGGGGACTGCACAGCGGCGATGTCATGCATGCATGGGTGGAATGCTTGGTTCCGACCGTCGACGGTCGATGGGTTTGGCGTGGATTCGATCCCACCAATAACCTCCTTGCCGGGAAGTCGTACATCAAGGTCCATTTCGGCCGTGACTACGCCGATGTCACGCCGACACGGGGCATTTATTGCGGAGCCGCCGCGACGTCACTGGAAGTCCAAGTCCGCGTGGTACCGGTTGAGGAGCGCGACAGTATGCCGGTCGAATCCGGAACCACCACGGTGCGACCGTCAGTTTGACTGATACGGCCGCCTGTCAACGGGTGGATCGGCGCGGGTTCGGAAACGGACGCCTGCATGGTAAAACTGCGCTGTCCGGCCGTACCGGTCGGAGGAGAATCCCGTGAAAATCGTTTTCCTGACCCCGGGAACCGGGAGCTTCTATTGTGGTACCTGCATGCGCGACAACGCGCTGGCGCGGGCTCTGCGCGACATCGGACACGATGCATTGATGGTTCCGATGTACCTTCCTCCGACCCTGGATGAACCGTCGGCGGCCGGGGGATCTCCGCTTTTCTTCGGTGGGGTGAACGTCTACCTCAAACAGGTGTTTCCTTGGATGCGCCGGGCGCCCCGCTGGATCGAACGACTCCTCGATGCACCGTCCACTCTTTCGGCGGCCGCCAAGCGCGCGGGGATGACACAAGCCCGTGATCTTGGACCGTTGACACTCTCGATGCTGCGCGGTGAGGACGGCAACCAAGCGCGGCAGCTCAACGATTTGGTGGATTGGCTCGCCGATGAGGGCCGGCCCGATGTCGTTGTCCTTTCCAATGTCCTTTTGGTAGGGCTTGCCGGCCGGATCCGGGAACGGACCGGGGCGAAGGTGGTCTGTACCCTGCACGGCGAGGACACCTTCCTCGACGCCCTTCCGGAGCCCGATCGCACCCGATGCTGGCGTACGATTCACGAACGCGCGCACCATGTCGACCACTGGGTCGCCGTCAGTGCATACCACGCCGACCTGATGGCCACCCGTATGCAGATTCCCCGCGAATCGATCGCGGTTGTGCACAATGGAATCGACCCGGAAGGTTTCCGGTTGGCGCCTCCCGCCGGACCACCGACCATCGGTTATCTGGCTCGGATGTGTCCTCCCAAGGGACTGCATCAGTTGATTGACGCGTGGGTTGAACTCAAATCGCGCCCTGGTCAATCGGAGGTCCACCTGCGTGTGATAGGGGCCGTGACCGAAGGGGACCGCCAATACGCCGACGAACAACGAAGACGGGCAACGGCGGTTGCCGATGCCGCCCATGTCGAGTTCCATCCGAATGTCGATCGGCAAACGAAAGTCCAACTGCTCGCCGGTTGTTCCCTGTTGAGCGTTCCCGCCCCCTACGGCGAGTCGTTCGGTTTGTATCTATTGGA
>CAZYBA010000261.1:1394-5204 GCA_964646105.1 uncultured Armatimonadia bacterium | reverse complement strand
GCCAAGGAGTTCCCAAACTGCGTCCCGCCGATTTGCGCCGCATGCCCTCCGCCATCGGAGCCGTCATGCCGTTCCGGTACGCCGAGATCGAACGTTCCCCCGGCTCCACCGCCACCCTGCGCCGCAACGTGGTGACCGTTCCGTTCAACCCCGCCGCATCGGCGTTCGCCTCGTCGGATCCCTTGCTCGATTCCATCTGGAAACTGTGCAAGGACACCATGGAAGCCACCAGTTTCTGCGGGGTCTATGTCGACGGCGACCGCGAACGACTGCCGTACGAGGCCGATGCATTCATCAACATGCTGGGGCACTATTGCGTGGACCGGTCGTATGCGACTGCGCGCCACTCGCACGAATTGCTCCTCTTCGAACCGACCTGGCCGACCGAATGGATTCTGTTCAGCGTCCTCATGGCCTGGCAGGACTATCTCCACACCGGCGATCCCTCCTCGCTCGAGCGTCATGCCAACGTTCTGGATGCCAAGTCGCTGCGCCGAATCGCACGTCCGGACGGCCTGATCTCATCGTCCACCCCGGCCGTTCCCAAAGCCGTTCTCGACTCCATATTCCGCGCCGACCCGATCCGCGATGTGATCGACTGGCCGCAAGGGGAGCGGGATGGTTTCGAGATGCTGCCCGTGAACGTTGTCGTGAACGCGTTTTTCCTGAACGCCCTGGAATGCCTGGCTGAGATTTTCGAGACAGTGGGGCGGAGCGGCGACGCGCGAACGGTCCGGGTGCAACGGGAACGGACATTCACCGCTTTCCAGCGGGTGTTTTTCAACAATGATCTGGGCTTGTATGTGGACGGTGAAGGGGCGCGGCATACGTCGATCCACGCCAACCTCTTCCCATTGGCATTCGGGCTGGTGCCGAGCGATCGGATCCGCAAGGTGGCCGACTTTGTGGTGTCGCGCGGAATGGCGTGCTCGGTGTATGCGGCGCAGTTCCTGGTGGACGGCCTGTACCGGGCGGGACGCGGGGATGCGGCGTCCGCGCTCTTGGTAAGCCGCGGCGAGCGTTCCTGGGCCCACATGGTCAACGACGTCGGAACCACGATTGCGTTGGAGGCCTGGGACGACCGTTTCAAGCCGAACCAGGACTGGAACCACGCGTGGGGGGCCGCGCCGGCCAACCTCATCCCGCGGCGCGTCGTGGGAGTCGAAATCGCTGCGCCCGGCGCCCGGTCTGTCCGTGTCGCTCCGTTTCCCGCACACCTGACCCGTTTCGATGCGTTGGTGCCGACCATCCGCGGCGGGGTTCGGGTGCGGTACGAACGGGATGGCAACGACGACCGGTACGAGGTCTGCCTGCCGCCCAACTGCGACGGTGTCTTTGTCCCGAAGGAACGTCCCGGCGTGAGGATCGCGTCGGTGTGGGTGGACAACCGACGGTTCCCCGCCGACCGACCACCGTTGGAATCAACGCTGCTGCCGGGGGTTGTCCACCGGATTGTGGTACGGTACGCCCCGGCCTGACCTTCCCCGCGGCAACAAGTCGACTCGCGTCGGCGGGGAACGGTACGGCCGGTCCGTGGCTGCGTCGCGGTCCTCGATGCCGCGGACAATGGGGCATAATGCAATCCAAGTGCAATGGAACGCCTGTTCCTGAGTTTCCTGGAGATTCCCATGTCGAACCCGCTGCCCAAGCCCGCCGCCCGTCTGCTCGGGGTTAACATCGTTCCTCACAACTCCGCCCCGGATATGCGTTACCGCGAGCAACGCGGTCCCGGTCCCGCCGCCAAGGTCACGTTGTTTGTCGAGGGGCCCGCGTTGCCCAAGACGTTCAACGGCAAGGCTCCCGCCGAACTGCTGGCCTCCGGCGACTGGGCGTGGCACGATACCGCCACCGCGGTTCAAGGCGTTGCGGGCAGCCTGACCGTGTGGACATTCAACGGCAAGTCGGACGCATGGGGGGTGGGCCGTACGGTCGTGGTCGAGGGGGACGGCATCGGGAAGGTCGAAGTTCCGATCGTTGATCCCAACCGCTGGATTTCCGCGGTGACGTTCCGGTCGCGCAAGGGTACTCCGTTCCCCGATCGGGTGGTGGTGCATGTCGCGAACGCCAACCGGCGCGGTTTCCGGATCACGGGGGTGCGCTTGTGGCTTCCCAAGTCCGGCAAGGAGTGGCAGACCTTGTTTCCGGGCAAGGTGATCGCGGTCAAGGGCGAGGTGCCCGGGCTCGACTCGGGGTGTGTCGTGGCCGATGTCGGGGAACTTCCGTTGACCTACGCTGCGGTGGAGGTCCAGACGACCGTGGGGCCGCTCTGGGCGCACCTGCGCATCAAGGCGGAATCGTTCGACATCAGCGGGGGCTGGATCAACAACGAAGGCTCGCGGGCGCACACCGAGCCGGCATTTCTCGGTCTGCTCGCATCGCTGCATGTCGACACGGCGCACTATCAGGAAATGTCGGGATACAGCGACAACGACGCCCTGCGCAAGCGGTATCCGCTCAAGCGGTTCAACAAGCTCGCGCCCATCGATCGGTACGATTCGGACAGCCTTCTTCCCACCGTCCATGCGGTGGAATTCCTGGGGGAGCCGCAATACGGCGGGGGGCGTCCGGTGCCGCCGCAAGAGGTTTTTGACTCCTTGCTTCCCTACCGCACCAGCCGTCTCCCCACGAGCGTGACCCACAGCGAAGAACGCATCTGGCGCTGGTACGCCGGCCTGTCGGACTACCCGCACTACGATGCCTACCGGGTTACTGCGCCGTCGGCCGACGAGTGGACTCTGTACGAACGTTGGGGGGGGAGGAAGATCCGCTGGGGGGCGCCGCTCGAGACCATCGGCTCGATGTGCCGCTCGATGCGCGATCTTAATCGACCAGTGCCCTGTGCGTACTGGTCGCAGGGGCCGCACGAGGGGTGGGACGATCCGTTTGACGGACGCAAGCGTCGCTCGCCCAATCCGGCGGAGTTGCGCTCGCAAGCCATCCACGCCCTCGCGACACGTATCACGTCGCTCTATTGGTTCAACCTGAGCCTGAATTCGCTGATGCTTTTCCCGGACACCTGGGACGCGATGCGGCGGGTCGGGCGTGAAATCCGGATGCTGTCGGAGATCTACCTCGACGGGGACGCGACCTGGTTCAAGCGGGTGGCGGGCGTTGGCAACGGTCCGGGTTGGGAACTGAGCACGGTGGCGGCGCCGGACGCGGCGGTGTGCTTCGCGGTGGACACGGCCTACCGGATCGCAACCGACAGGCCCGAGTTCGAGTTCGGGCCGCCGCGCGACTGCGTTTTCGAATTTGAACTGCCCGCCCGTTTGCGCAAGCCGGCGGATGTGTTCCGGGTGGACGCCGACGGGGTGCATGGGGTGTCGTGGAAACCCACCCCGACCGGGGTCCAGATTATCGACAAGCGTAGCGAGGACGGCATTTACGTGGTGGCGAAGGCCAAGCAGACCCGTGACGACATCGTGCGCCGCCACGGCGATGCGGTTGCGCATGAGCAGCGCAATTCGGTGGAGTTGCCGCGTTTGCAGGCGGTGTGGAAGGCCGAGCAGGATGCCAAGCCAAGACGGCGGTGACCGCCGTGGGCCGACCCGCCAGTGCGCGCCGAGCACCTTCTACTGCTCCGCCTGCGTGGACCTCGACTTTGATACCTACGGCGACGGCCCGCTCTGCGCCGGCACCGACTGCAACGACCGCGACGCAACCACCTATGAGGGCGCAATCGAGCTCTGCGACTTTATCGACAACGACTGCGACGGATTTGAGGACGAGGACTTCAATGTGCTGACCGACCCGCTCAACTGCGGTGGCTGCGGGCTGGCCTGCGAGCTCGACAACGCAGCACCCTTCTGC
>CAZYBA010000261.1:0-1384 GCA_964646105.1 uncultured Armatimonadia bacterium | reverse complement strand
AGCGCCGCCTCGGCTTGGGCACCATACGCAAGTTGCATGAAAAACCATCCCATTCGATGAGAAACGGGCGAAAAAAGTGGCGCAGTAGCGGTCGGATTCCCATTTCAGGCACTGTGAACTCGCTCGTTACGAACGATAAAATGCCCGCGATGCGTCTTGCAGCACTGGCTTTGATCGGATTGGCCGCGGCAAGCGGGGTGGCGTTCGCGCAGACCCCGATGCCCCCGCCGAGCGATCCCAAGGCACCGCCGCCCCCGCTGCAAGTCCCGCCGTGATCCGGCTGACCGGGCGAAGGCCGACCGTTGGGTCCCAACGGTTTCACCGAACCACGCACCATCACGCTGCGCTTTGTCGACACCAATGTCGAACGCCCGCGATGGCGCTTCAACTTCTCACATCGGATCAACACGCGCCTGCAAGCGGGGCTTGAATTCAACGCGGCGGCGTCCGAGGTCGTGCCCACCGCCAACTGGATCGCCGTTCCCGAAACCGAATCGCGCCCGATGGTGAGTGTCGGTACGTCCAGCGACCGCATCTTCTCGCCCGCCGGCACCCAGGCGTTTTTCGTAACGGTCGGCAAATCCATCCCCAAGGCCCGCGTGGCCCCGTACTTTTCCATCTTCTACTCGGAGTGGGAACGGCGAATCCTGTTTCCCGCCGGAGTGAATGTCCAGCTCGGCGACCGGTGGGACTTCCTGCCGATGACCGACGGCCGCAACAGCCATGCGATGTTGACTTACCGCCGCGAATCGTCCAACATCTCCCTGCTGCTGATCCGCATGCGCGACCCCGGTGTCGGCATGGGCTGGTCCTACTGACCGGCCCGATTTCCACGCCACGGGATCACCGCTGAACGGGTTCGTCTCGATCGGCCTCGAAAATCCCCCGTTTCCTTCTGGAGAACTCCGCGATGACTGTTGCTGCCTTGTCCGCGTTGCTGACGTTTGCCGTCACCCCGGCGATGTTCCAAGACACTCCGGTCGAGATTCCCAAAAAGGAACTCCCGAAGAAGGCGGTTTGTGTTGTCTGCGCCGGGATGGGGGAAACCCACGGGGAGGAGAGACCTGCCGGCGGAATGCTTTACAAGGGGCAGAAATACTTCTTTTGTGCCGCGAACGAGGCCAAGGAGTTTGCCAAGGATCCGGAAGGCTACCTGCCTCCTGTCCTGCCACGCCCGGCACCGGCCCTCGATACCACCGATCTCTCCGGCAAAAAGGTGACCCTTGCCGACTTCCGGGGCAAGGTGGTGCTGCTCGATTTCTGGGCCACGTGGTGCAAGCCCTGTGTGGCGTCCATGCCCGCCCTCGGCCGGATCGCCGCACGCTGGAAAGACCAGGGACTCGAGGTGGTCGGGGTGTCGGTCGATCAGTAACCCGCCAAGGTC
>CAZYBA010000260.1:375-5208 GCA_964646105.1 uncultured Armatimonadia bacterium | reverse complement strand
AAGACCCCGGCCAAGTTGTCCAATCCGGCCGCGCTGAAGGAGAAGGCCCCCGAGAAATTCACCGCGTCGTTCGAGACGACCAAGGGAACTGTCGTGGTCGAGGTCACCCGCTCCTGGTCGCCGAACGGCGCGGACCGGATCTACAACATGGTGAAGAACGGCTTCTTCGACGGCGTGAAGTTCTTCCGTGTGGTGCCCGGATTTGTGGTTCAGTTCGGCATCCACGGCGACCCGGCGATTTCCACCAAGTGGCTGGATTCGAACATCCCGGACGACAAGGTGGTGGCGAGCAATAAGAAGGGCTATGTGACCTTCGCCAAATCGTCAGCGCCGAACAGCCGCTCGACCCAGTTGTTCATCAACCTCGAGGACAATGTCCGCCTCGACAGCATGGGCTTCTCCCCGGTGGGCAAGGTCGTGAAGGGGATGGATGTTGTCGAGAAGTTCTACGGCGAGTACGGCGAGCAGGTGACCGGTTTGCAGGGAGAGATTGCGGCGAACGGCAACCGTTTCCTGGAGCAGAACTTCCCGAAGCTGGACGGCATTCTGAAGTGCGTGCTGGCGGGTGCTCCGAAAGAGCCGACCAAAGCGCCGTCCAAACCGAAGAAATAGGGTGCGGAACGCGCCCCATGCGCGAAACGTCGAAAGGGCGGACCGGTGCCGATAGGTGCCGGTCCGTTTTTCTTTCCGTGTTGCCGGCGCCCGAGGGGCGATGGTTCTGTCCGGCGTCCGCCCGTATGGATCGTGTTTCCGGCCGTTGCCATCTGACTTCTGCGGGGGTGGGCAGGTTCAGCGTGGTGGCAGAAGTTGCGCGACTTCCACCGGAGCCACCCCACCCGATGCGCCGGGGACCGTCAGCGACTCTCCTTCGAATGCGGTGCGGACTTGCGCATACCCATCCGCACCGGGCAACCGGTGGACCACCACGCAGCGCCGGTTGACATCGACCACCCAATACTCCGGGACCCCGCCCTGCGCGTACAATCGGGCCTTCTGACCGAGGTCGCGACCGCTGGACGTGTCGGAAACCTCGACCGCGAGACGAATCCGGGATCCGTCGGGAATACCGATTCGCACCAATTCCGAACGCGGTGTGTCGGTTACGGTCACATCCGGGACGGGTTCGCTGGTGTCCGAGAGCACCACCGATCCCTCCATGCGGACATAATCCCATCCGAAAATATCGACCAATGCGCGGACGCATTCCATGCTCACGAAGTTGTGGGGCTCGTTGGGGGGCACGATGCGGACAATTTCTCCCTCGAGAAGTTCGTACCGGCCATCGTCGAGAAACCCCGCCTGCCCCAAGGCGTGGAATGTGTCGCGGGACCAAATCACCCGCCCGGTGTCGCGGTCGTAGTCGAGTGTGGTTTCCATGGCCGTATTCTACGACTGTAAACGGAAGTCCATTACCGACGCATTGCCAATGGTGCCGATGCGGTTGCGGAATCGAAGTTGATTCCGGAAAACGGAATCAACGGGAACGGGGCGGAAGCAGCTGGGCGACATCCACGAACCGCAATCCTTCGGGCAGCTCGGGGAGAGCTACGCTATCCCCCTCGGCAACGTCTCGAACTTGCGCATACCCATCCGCACCGGGCAACCGGTGGACCACCACGCAGCGCCGGTTGACATCGACCACCCAATACTCCGGGACCCCGCCCTGCGCGTACAATCGGGCCTTCTGACCGAGGTCGCGACCGCTGGACGTGTCGGAAACCTCGACCGCGAGACGAATCCGGGATCCGTCGGGAATACCGATTCGCACCAATTCCGAACGCGGTGTGTCGGTTACGGTCACATCCGGGACGGGTTCGCTGGTGTCCGAGAGCACCACCGATCCCTCCATGCGGACATAATCCCATCCGAAAATATCGACCAATGCGCGGACGCATTCCATGCTCACGAAGTTGTGGGGCTCGTTGGGGGGCACGATGCGGACAATTTCTCCCTCGAGAAGTTCGTACCGGCCATCGTCGAGAAACCCCGCCTGCCCCAAGGCGTGGAATGTGTCGCGGGACCAAATCACCCGCCCGGTGTCGCGGTCGTAGTCGAGTGTGGTTTCCATGGCCGTATTCTACGACTGTAAACGGAAGTCCATTACCGGTGCATTTCCATGGAGCATCGACGGAAACATCAGCGAGCTTTGTCGCCGAAAATACCCCAGCCCGACACCGCGAAAACCGACAACGGTGTCAAACCGGCGACAACAAAATATCGCAGACCCGGAACTCCCGGCTGTCCAAGCCCATCCCCGGGACACTCTGCATCTCGCCCCACACCTCGCGCAACCCGTACCCGGAACGTTCTGGAAAACGATGGCGCGCAATCGTCCGCGACCCCACATCCACCAACCAATACTCCGAGACCCCGCCCAGCGAAAACACCGGAATGCGCCCCGCCGCCAAATCGGTACCCGATCGGACATCCACCACCAACAATGCGTCGACACCTGCCGGAACCCGGCCGCGATCGCCCCCGAAACCGGGGTCGCGGAGCACTGTCAACGATGGCTTGGGCTCCGATTGCGCCGACAACGCCAACGGCGAACGGAGCCGTACGGCCAACATCCCATGTGCGGACTGCAGGCGCCGGGCAAGACGACGCACCACCCAGTCGAGCGCCGCGTCCGTTTCCAGTCCCACAATCCGACCGTCCACCAACTCGTGCGCCTGCCCGTCCAACAAACCCTGCCGCGCCAACACACCGAACCCATCCCGCGTCCAGCGCACAACCCCCGAATCGGGGTCGAGCGTGAACGGATGGATGTCTCCCGGGAGCGGCAGAACCGGACGCATGATCACCAGTCGTGCACCGATCCGTCACGACGACGACAAACCGGCAAGTACGCCCGCTCGTACGGATACTTCGCCGCCGCCTTTTCGTCGATGTCACACCCCAATCCCGGCGCCTCGGAAGGCCACAAACGACCGTCCCGGTATTCCGGAGCCCCCGGAAAAACCTCGTGGACCACATCCGGGAAAAACACCATCTCCTGAATCCCGAAATTAGGAATCGACACATCCACATGCACATTCGCCGCATGGGTCGCCGGACCGATGTCGCCCGGACCATGCCACGCCGTCTGAATCTGGAACGGCTCGGCCAATGTCGCAATCTTGCGCGCTTCCGTAATCCCGCCGATATGACCGATGTCGCAACGGATGTAGTCGATCAACTGCTCGGTGAACAGCGGCAGGCAATCGTACTTCGTATGGAACAACTCGCCCATCGCGATCGGGGTCGTGGACGCCTGGCGCACCATCCGGAACGATTCCTTGTGTTCGGGACGCAGGGGATCCTCGAGGAAAAACAATTTGTACGGTTCCAATTCCCGCGCCAGACGCGCCGCCTGAATCGGATTCAACCGCTCGTGCACATCGTGCAGGAGCTCGATCTCGTATCCCAGCCGCGAACGCAAATGCTCGAACATCGGCGCAACCACGCGCAAATAGCTCGCCGGCTCCCAATGGGCCTCAACCGCCGGCATCGAACCGCCATCCCCGCCGGTCGCACCGAACCAAGTCGCTGTTCCCGCCTCCGCCGCTCCCCCGGTACCGTATGTTCCCAACGCATCCGGCACCGCAATCTGCACACGGACATGACGGAACCCGCGCGCCATCGCGTCCCGGACCGAATCCTCGACCTCGCTGTTCGAACGTCCCCCGCAATGCGTGTAACACCATGCACCGTCGCGGGTCTTGCCGCCGAGCAACGAATACACCGGCAGACCGGCCCGCTTGCCCTTGATGTCCCACAGCGCACAGTCGATACCCGCGAGCGCGGTCATCAGCACCGGACCACCCCGCCAATAGGTTCCCCGGAACAACGACTGCCAGATGTCCTCGATCTGGTCCGGGTCCCGTCCGATCAACAGCGGGGCGATGTGGTCGCGCAACGCCGACGCCACCGCAAGCTCCCGGCCGTTGAGCGTCGCGTCCCCGACCCCGTAAAGACCCGGCTCGTCGGTGACAATCTTGACCGCCACATAATTGCGACCCGGACAGGTGACTATTACCCGGACATCGGTGATCTTCATACGGTACCGGAAGCCCCTGTCGCCGATGCCGACGAACCCGGCACCAACCGGCCGAGAATACGGTCGCGCAACGCCGAGAACAGCACGTGGCCGAGGATCATGTGGACATCCTCGACCAACTGCATGTTCGGGTAACGCGCCACAACGGCATAATCGACCATGTCCGCCAATTTGCCACCCTCGTAACCGCAGAAACCGATCGTTGTGGCCCCCGTTTCACGAGCCACTTCCACCGCGGCCAGCACATTCGGTGAATTGCCGGAACCCGAAATCACCAGCAAAACGTCCCCGCCGCGCAGCCAAGTCCGCGCCTGACCCGCGAACACATTCGCAAACTCCGTATCGTTGCCCCAGGCCAGAATCAACGCCGGGGAGTCGGTGAGAGCGACCGCCTCGAACGGCTTGCCACCCTCGAGCCAGATGTTCTTCTGGAAGTCGCAGACGAGGTGGGACGACGACGAGCCGGAGCCGCCGTTGCCGCACATCACCAAGCGCGCACCCCGCTCCCACGCGTCGTAAAGGACATCCACCAGGAGCGCCACTTGGTCGCGATCGACCGCCGCCAACAGGGACGTCAATCGGTTGAGGTAATCGTCGGCGTACGCAGCCGCTCCGCGGGAGCCGTCAGGGAGCAGATCGGGCATGGAAAGGGGCCTGTTTTCCGGAAAATCCGACCCGGCATCGGGTCGGGGGAATGACGACAGACTATAACCCCCATCGAGATGTCCTGCCAAGGTTAACAGGGGGTTGGGCTCAAAAACCGGCAACTGCGCCAAGGTGGCCGCAGGCGTGGG
>CAZYBA010000260.1:0-365 GCA_964646105.1 uncultured Armatimonadia bacterium | reverse complement strand
GACATGATCGGCACGATAGCGGGGCGCGTGACCGGGCGTGGGGGCGGTCGCGCTTAACAGAACCTGCTGCGAATCCCCTGCGCCACGCCCGCGCTCCCGGCAACACTGCCGCGGATATACTGATCCGGCATGACCAAGTATCTCGATCTTTTCCTCAACTGGCTCGGCACCCAAGGACCCCTCGGCTACCTGGTCCTCTTCGCCATTGTCTTCTCGGAAACCGGTCTGGTCTTCGCCTTCTTTCTGCCCGGCGACTCGCTTCTCTTCGCGGTCGGAACCTTTGTCACCCGACCCGGGTCCCCGCTCTCCGCGCCCGTCGTCTACCCGCTGCTGATCGCCGCCGCACGGATCGGCGACAATGTCAA
>CAZYBA010000259.1:4961-5209 GCA_964646105.1 uncultured Armatimonadia bacterium | reverse complement strand
GCGACCCACCTGATTCGCAAGGAACAGGTCGAGGCAGTCCTCGCAAAGCTCAACGATCGTGAGCGCGAGGTCTTGGTCCTGCGCTTCGGGCTCGATGGAAACGCACCGCTTACCCTGGAAGAAGTCGGGCAACGATTCCAAGTAACCCGGGAACGCGTACGGCAAATTGAACTGCGCGCCCTGAAGAAACTTCGCAAACTCGGCCCCATCGAAGCCTAAACCTCGATCGGGCAACTTCGCATCAGAAG
>CAZYBA010000259.1:0-4951 GCA_964646105.1 uncultured Armatimonadia bacterium | reverse complement strand
CGTGGAATAGTCACTCCCAACCGATTGCGCGCCGAGGGTCCTGACAAGCGCGTATTCCGTCCCCCGGAACGCCCCACCGTCAATGGTCGTGTCGCTGCGCCGTAAACGGGCTTCCCACGCGCTTCCCAGCGGCACCGCCACTCCGGCCGACAACGATGCCTGTTTCACGTCAAGACCCTGGGCACCGTACACATTGACCATGATGCCGGATGCCAACGTCGCATCCGCCGCAATTCCGAGCCGATGCCGGGGATTCGCAACCGTCGACAACGTCACCCGATTCGGCGACGAAATGTAGTCGTAATTCGCCTGCAGAGAACCCACGGTTCCCAAGGGCCGCGACACACTCGTCGTCCCCTGAAACGTACCGCCGGCAAGCTCGGACCGGTCCGACCATGTCTGCCCCAAAACCACGCTTTGAGTCAGCACCAAACCGTCTCCCAGCGTGAACGGCCGTGTAATCAATCGGCTGCCGGCAGACCGTGACCGCAAAGTTCCACTCGATACCCCAGACCCGAAGTTGCGAGCCTCCTGGGTCGCCGCGTTCACCGTATAACGAATCCACGGCAATCCCGGAAGCATGCGTGGAAAACTCTCGACCATCCATTGTGTCCGCACGTCACCACTGGTTGTTCGTGTCCCCGACGCCGAAGACAGAAACGACGTGCGCGTTCCACTCGCGAACCCACTGAAACGCAAACCACCGAACACGTGACCGAACTGCATAGTCCCGAACAAGTCCCGGCTGTTGGGCGAATCAACAAACACCGAGACATCCGTGGCTCCCCCGAATTGCTGCCCATGCTGCAGACGCATTCCCCGCTCAGGCTGCGTCATATTGAGTATCTGGAAACTTCCACGCCCACCGTCCGTATCAAATGTCTGGTCCAAGTCCAATGTCCAGCCCGACCGGCTCGCATAGATGGACGATCCGAAACGGGCGCCACGCCGCAGGTGCAACGTCCCGACCCCGCGGGGACGGACATCAAAATGAAACGGAAGGTCCAACGTGACACCACTCGGACCTAAGCCCAGCAGTTGCTCCCGGAACAAAGTCCGCTGGGTCGCCAACATCGTGTGATAAGGAACGGAAAGCAGCTTTTGTCCACCAACGTAAAGGGTGGCATCGCGCATTTGGATCCGGCCCAAACCACCCTGTTCGATATCGATCTGCTTGCAGACAACCGTACTCTCCGCGATCCCTTGGTCGACGATCTCGAACGACCCACCGGGAGCCGTGTCCACTCGCGCGATCGCCAGATCGCGCCCCGAAACTCGAACCAACAAACCACCAGACAACTCACCGAATCCAGAAGACCCGTTCAAATCCCAAACAAAACGATCGAATGTGCGGGAGTCACGACCGCGGTACGCGATCACGTTTCCCGAGGCCCTCACCACCCAGCGTTCCAAGTCGACTTGAATGGCATCCGCGGCGACCATGAAATCGCCCGCCGTCAAGACCGATCCCCCATTGCGACTGACCGCACCCGCGAGACGTGCAGTCGTCCCCCCGACATTCACGGCGTATCCCACAAAATCCTGACCCACCACACGGATCCATGGCTTGGTACCGGAACGTCCGCGCGACGCGGTATAGGGCCCTTCGAGATTTGCAGTCACCCTGGCCGATGCCGGTTGATCGCCCGCCACCAGAACCACACGCGCGACACCGCCCGAAGTCTGTACCCGGTCGGCCTCCAGGCGGCCCGCAGTCGTCGCAAAACGCACTACCGTGCCATCCGGAACAGGAGCATTCCCCGACTGCACACGCGCGGTGATCGTGACACGGGATCGGCCATCCGGAACCACTTCGGACCGGTCCGGCACCAGTTCAATTCCCACGCGCTGCGCATAGGCCGGCATCACGGACAACAGTGCCGCGAGTAGCATTAGGAAACGAATATTCATAGAAAAACAAAAAGCCCCGTTGCAGCGAATCGCGACAACGGGGCGCATCAGGATGCGAGGTTACCGGGTCGATTGATACAACGCCGCCAAACCTGCAACAAACAACTTCACGAGGCCACCGGACGAGGCCTTGGACTTCTTCGGGGCCGCCTTGGCGTTCTCCAGAATGGTGGCCGCAGGATAAAGTTCACCAATACCCTGCTCGCCCCCGACTTCCATTGCCCGGGCGATCGCAGAACCCTCCTGACGAGGAACCGCGACACCCGCCGGAGACATCCCCGCCTGGGCCTTCGTAAACGTTCCCACCGGGGTGCCATCGGTCGTCAGATATCGATTGATGTTCAAGTTGAACGAGGCACTCCGGGAGTCGGACTTGAACGTGTAGCCATCGACAAACACTGAAATGTATTCGCTCGCCCCAACAATCTCCGCCATGCGCTGCGCCTTGCGACGATCGTCGAGGGGGCCCGCCTCAACATCCTCCTTACGGATCTGTTGCTCCTCACGGGCACGCTGGATACTGGACAATTTAGGCGAGTAGATCACCACACTGGTCCCGAGCGTCTTGAGCCGGGAACGCAGCGCATCTGTGACGACTTCGGACACCAACCGCGCCGAATCACCCTCAACCCCCTCGACAACCGCAGGGAAGATAAGGACAGAACCGGAAGGAACAGGCTTGGTCTGCGCCGCAACCGGACCGGACGCGACAACACCGCCCACCAAAATACCTGCCGCCAAGGTCGCCACAGAGCGAATCTGAATTTGTGTCTTCATTAGAAAGTTCCTCGTCAGCCGCAGCGAAACTGCGGACAATCATTCGCCTCTCAGCGAACCACCGTGATCAACCGTTGGTCGCGAACCACGTCGCCGTCCGCACCCGTCGCAGTAACTTCCAGCCGGTAGGCCCCGGCCGGCGCCATTGAACCGTCGGTACGCCGACCATTCCAAACCAACCGCGCACCACCCGCCTCGGCGGAGCGACCCGACGCAATCTCCTGAACCACAGCCCCGCTCAATGTCACAATGCGCGCCGCAAACGTCGCATCGCCCGTCAAGCCCAATCGGTAGCTGTAGGTTCCGGAAGCACGCGACGATCCGTCCGGTCGCAAGTACGACACGGCTAGACGACGCGTCGCGGCCGTGGACGCCTCAAGACGCAAACGGCTTACCCCGCCCGCACGAACCGGAACCGAAACCGACGAAGCCGAACGGAGATCAATCCGACGATTGGTCGCCAAATCGATCAACGACACACGCACGGACCGAGGCAGTTGACTGATTCCCGGCCAAGCCAACGTCACCGTTTCATCGGCGTCACCCGTGACTTCGACGTTCCATGACATCTTCGCGCCAGATCGGCGAATCACCCGTGCAAACCGTCCAGACGAACCGGCTTCCGCAATGCCCATCTGAACAAAATCCTGGAATGCCGGCGGCTTCAGGATACTCTCACCCGGATTCGACGACGCCCCGATCGACAATGCGGAGTCGTAACGTCCATCAGGCCGGCGCGCAACCAAATCCAAACTCCAATTCGTCGGTGTCGCAACCTCGCGCGTCGGTGGTTCCGCATGCGCATCCGCAGGCAGGTCCGAAGGAGTCTGCGTCGACGGCACGACCAACGAGTTTCGCAACGTTGGCGCAGGGAACTGCAATTCAGCCCGCGTGTTGCTGTAAATCCAATAACCTTGCCACGGCTTCATGGACTCATTCAAGTCCAAAAGGTAGTTGTAACCCCCCGAGGCCGGGTTGAAGAAGAAAATCGCACCCCGAACCAGACCGGTCGCAACGGCCGTCGTAAACGGTACGGGAGTCAGGGAAGGAGAGTCCAACGGAACCAACCGTAGCGTTCGCAACGGAATGTCGTAAACGTACGGATTGGAAACCATATTCCAGCCAGGCTCGACGGTCCACTGCGTGGGAATGCTGGGAAGATTCCCGACCGGGGCCTGATTCGCCGTAGGCTGCGCCCCCCTGAGGAAAATCGTCCGTTTACCAGGCGACGTTGAAATCGTAGGACGGTAAAAATACGAGGTACCCGTTTCAAGCTTAGTGGCCTTTACCCAGCGGCCCGTCGTTCCTCCGGTGTTCGGATCCGAAACCCAACGGTAGAAAATCGGATTCAACTCGTCCGGTCGATTGAGGCTGTTTACAATTGTGTCCGGATCACCATTGTTCGAAATGACCGGATGAAATGTAAACGGAAAACCGATCATGTGGAATCGATTGGGCAACAATTCCACCAGCGGAACGGACGGAATATTGAGCGAACGGGTGACCGACATCGTGATGCTCGGTTGGTTGACGCTCAACGCCACTTGGTAGGAGACAGGACCAAACCGTTCACCGGTCGGCTCCACCCACCAGCTGGCCGCGCCTTCCTGATCACCCGTGATCGTTCCCGGGAGGTTCGCACCCGAAATAACCTTCGACGCAACATCCGGAGTCGACGAACCCGGCGTGGTCGCTAGCCTGAGTCCTGTGGGCAACGTCAAGCTAAGCGACGCGCCCTTGAACGTAACGTCAAATCGGGGATCGTTCGGCTTCTGCGAATACGCGGAAGCGAAAATCCGAAAAGGATTCGGAGTCAAAAACTTCGGTGCAACAGTGGCCATCGTCGCGGACGTATTGCCCAGAACGGCCGGGTCGTTCGCCGCGTCGGCGTTGTATTGCAGTGCCGATGGCGATCACGTCCCGCCGGTCAAAGTTCTCCGAACTTGCCCCCAAACCGTAATAAGTAACCACGGTCCGGGTCTCGCCCGGACGCAGCACATAACCCGTGTCGCCACCGTAATACGACGCAATGGCGATACCCGAGTTGAACCGCGAATTCCGAATACCCGCCGGCCGGGGAAGATACTGATCCGTCGGCGCAGCCGCCTCACCAGGATACAGATCTACGGAATCCGCCACATAAACTCGAGTCGGCTCGGTTGCACCAAGTCCACGCAAAATATGACGGGAGTGGAAAGGGGGATTTGCCGGATCCGAAACCGACGCTTCCGCCCTCCGCGCAAAGACTTCCAAACTGCTCGGA
>CAZYBA010000258.1:1630-5214 GCA_964646105.1 uncultured Armatimonadia bacterium | reverse complement strand
CTGACAGTCCCCGGGAAATGAAGGTGGTGATGGGATGCGCCTACCCAAAGGGTCGGCAGGAACAAGAAATCGTCCAGCTCAGCCTCGGCACGCCGTGCCACTTCGGCGCCGATCAACGTGTCGGTGAGCAACGGCAGATGGTTGCCGTGTTGCTCGAGCGACCCGAGCGGCAAGACGACAACCCGTTCGGCCAAGGATGCGGCGGCGGGCGATGTGAGCAGACCCAGTTGCATGAAGGCATCTACCCACGGGGTGCGCGCGTTGTCAAGAGGAGCGGGATGGTTGGGGCCGCGGCGTGTACCCGGACGCAGTTATCCGGAGACCCGACCCAGTTCGACCATGTTCCACAATCGTCCATCGCTCGAGCGCACCTGGATGTACGGAATGCCGTCGACATTGCGCCATTGAATCTCGCCTATGGATTTGCGATTGGGCTTCTTGCCGCTGACATTCACGCCCACCGCAGCAAGAGCGTCGGCGGGGCGGTCGAACGGGATGCGGTAGGTGACCACGACCAGATTCGCCTTCCCTTTGCGGAACGAAACATAAACCCCCGCGTTGGGAGCCGCGTATTCCCGGAACAGACCGTTCTCCCCAATGCTCCGGGGCCGGCCCAACATCCGGTCAACGGACTTGGGTTGCTGATCAAGTATTTCGTGTACCCCGAAGATCCTACGGCTGCGCTGCGCGTGGACAGTACCGGCCAATGCCGATGCCAACAAAACACCGATTGCACGGAAATCGTTCATGACTACCCTCTCAGACAGCAGCTCTTGGCAAATTCGGCTGCCTCGTTTTACTCGTTCAACTCACTAGCATCTTTCGGACCACGGAGCCTTCGACATCGGTCAAACGATAATCCCGGCCTTGATACCGGTAGGTCAAGCGCGTGTGGTCAATCCCCAGCAAATGGAGGATTGTCGCGTTGATGTCGTGGGTATGCACCGGATCCTCCGCAATGTTGTAACTAAAATCATCGGTCTTGCCAACGACCGTCCCGCCTCGGACGCCGCCTCCGGAGAGCCAGATGGAGAAACAGCGACCATGGTGGTCACGGCCGTAATTATCGGGTCGCAAGTCCCCCTGACAATAGACCGTGCGACCAAATTCGCCTCCCCAGACAACCAGGGTGTCGTCCAGTAGACCCCGCTTGGCCAAGTCCTCGACCAGCGCCGCCGAAGCTTGATCGGTGTCGCGGCACTGCCCGCGGATTTGCTCGGGCAGATTCCCGTGCTGGTCCCAACCGCGATGGAACAATTGGACAAAACGCACGCCGCGTTCCAGCAGGCGCCTCGCCAGCAGGCAATTGGCGGCAAATGTCCCCGGTTTGCGGGAGTCTGGACCGTATTCCTCGAACACGCGCTCGGGTTCTCCGGACAAGTCCATCAGTTCGGGGACGCTGGCCTGCATTTTGTAGGCCATTTCGTATTGCGTGATGCGCGTATCGATTTCCGGATCCTGGTACCGTGCCTTGGCATCGGAATTGAGACGCGCGATGGTGTCGAGGATCAAGCGACGCGACGATCGGGACTGGCCGGAAGGGTTGTTGAGGTGAAGTACCGGATCACCGGTCGAACGCAACTTCACTCCTTGGTGAACCGATGGCAGAAAGCCCGGTCCCCAGAGCCGGCCGAAAAGCGGCTGGTCGTTCCGGTTTCCCGATCCCTGGGAAATCAAGACAATGTAGGCCGGAAGCTCCGAGTTTTCCGTGCCCAAGCCGTAACTCAGCCAAGATCCGATCGAAGGACGACCCGGTTGCTGGGAACCCGTCTGGATGCCGGTGATCGCAGGATCGTGATTGATCGCGTCGGTGTGGACACTGCGCACCAAGGCGATTCGGTCCGCAATCCGGCGTGTATGGGGAACGATTTCACTCAGTTCCATGCCCGATTGCCCGGACCGGTGGAACGCGAAGACCGATGCGGCAACCGGAAGCGACTTCTGACCGCTGGTCATTCCCGTGATCCGTTGTCCGTTGCGCACAGAATCTGGCAATTCAGACCCGTGCAGCGCGCGCAAGGCCGGTTTCGGATCGAAGAGGTCGATCTGGGACGGTGCCCCGGATTGAAAGAGGTACACCACCCGCTTCACCTTGGGGGCGTGATGCAGCCTCGGCAACGCGCCGGGTATTCCCGTGCGATCCGCCGCTCCCGCCTGGGAAAGCAACGATGACAACGCCGCGACACCGATGCCCGTGGCACCCCGGGCAAACAGTTGGCGGCGTGTCTCAATCCGAGACGCTTCCGAGCGGAAGTTGTCGAACTTCTGGACGTCCATTTGGGCGAGATTGTACCGGGGTTTTGACCGGGCGGACGCGGCAACCTGGAACGCACCAACGGATCGAGAAGGCGCCGGTATTCCGAATTCGTGACAATTCGGTACAATCTAAGGAACTTTTTCGTATGAAATTTGAGTCTATTGGACTAAATAATCGAACCAGTTTGAGGAGTGAATGCCCAACATGGCACGCCGCGATCCCAACGAGATCTTTCGACGCATGGAACTCGATATGCACCGATTCACGGAAGAAGCTCTCCGCGCGTTTCTGGAAACACCCGGAGCCGGCCACGGATTCTGGCAGCCCGCCGCCGATATCCATGAGACCAAGGACGGATGGACCATCAAATTGGAACTTGCCGGGGTGGGCGCGGACAGCGTGTCGGTATTGCTGACCGGCGACGGTCGACGATTGGTCGTGTCCGGACATCGTAAGGAAGATCCGGAAGATCGTCGGGACCGCGTCGGTTGCCGGCAACTCGAGGTGTATTTCGGACCATTCGAACGAACCTTCGTTCTGCCCGAGGGTGCCCAGGTCGACCGCGATGCGATACGGGCGACCATGCGCAACGGATTCCTGAACATTCATCTGCCAAGGCGCTCCCCACAAGGCGCTGTCCGGATCATTCCGATCGAAGTGGAGGTCACACGATGAGCGACGAAAACGAGAAAACCACGGACGGACCCGACGCCCAGTCCCCTTCGGATGCCAATGTTGAGGTTGACGCCGACGAAACCGGCGGAGTCCTGGAGGAAATCCGCGGGGAATCGGGTGACGATTCTCCGTTGCCGAGCGAACTCAGCCTCCTGCCGCTGCGCGATGCCGTGGTCTTCCCCATGTTGGTGGCACCCATCGTGGTGGGGCGTCCCCCCTACGTCAGCCTGATCGACGATGCGATCCTGCAGGGCAGCCGCACTTTGGGAATCGTGACCCAACGGGTCCCGGAAACGGAATCCCCCACCGAGGCCGACATCTATCCCGTCGGGGTTGCAGTCAGCATTCGAATGATGGGGAAAGGAACCGACGCCACGCGCTTGATCGTGCGCGGTATCCAGCGATTCCGCATCCTGGAAGTGATTACGTCGACCCCGTGGCTCAAGGCTCGAATCGAACCGATTGCCGAACCCGAGCCCGGTCCCGACGAAGAAATCGCCGTGGAAGCGCTGCGCCGCCAACTTGCCAATGCGTTCACCAAGATTGTCGACCTTTCCCCGGATTTGCCCGATGATCTCAAGGGCATCGGAGAAAGCGAGAATGTCGGCTCCGCGGCCGCGATGACCGACCTGATGGCCGCGCACGCGCATCT
>CAZYBA010000258.1:0-1620 GCA_964646105.1 uncultured Armatimonadia bacterium | reverse complement strand
AAACCATTCCCATCGTCGAGCGCATGACCCTCCTGCTCCAGCATCTCGCACGGGAGGTCCAGGTGCTCGAACTCGGAGCACGGCTGCAAAGCGAGGCTGCCGGGGAGATGAGTCGGGCCCAACGCGACTACTTCCTGCGCGAGCAGCTCAAGGCCATTCAACGTGAACTCGGCGACGGCGACGACCGCAGCCAGGATGTTGCGGAACTGCGCCGTCGTGTCGAGGAAGCCGGATTGCCGGACGAAGCCCGAAAGGAAGCGGATCGCGAGCTCGAACGGATGGCTCGGATGTCCCCCGGCTCGCCTGAATACACCGTCAGTCGAACCTACCTCGATCTCATGGCCAGCCTGCCTTGGAACAAGTCGACCGCCGACCGACTCGACATCCCCAATGTCAAGCAAGTCCTCGACGAGGACCATTTCGGCCTGGACAAAGTCAAGGACCGAATTCTGGAATATCTTTCCGTCCGCAAATTCCGACCCGAAGGCGACACCCGCCAGCCTATCCTCTGTCTGGTGGGTCCTCCGGGGGTTGGCAAAACCAGCTTGGGACGATCGATCGCCCGGGCACTTGGGAAAGAGTTCCACCGTATGTCACTCGGGGGAGTACGTGACGAAGCGGAGATTCGTGGGCACCGTCGCACCTACATCGGTGCGATGCCCGGACAGATCATCAACGCCATTCGACGCGCCGGTACCAACAACCCGGTGTTGCTTCTGGACGAAATCGACAAGGTAAGTTCGGATTTTCGCGGCGACCCGTCGTCGGCATTGTTGGAAGCGCTCGACCCCGAACAAAACCGTACGTTCCGCGACCATTACCTCGATGCCCCGTTCGACTTGAGCCGGGTCCTTTTCGTGACGACCGCGAACACCCTCGACACCATTCAAGGTCCGTTGCGGGATCGGATGGAAGTGATCGAGATTGCCGGTTACACGGAAGAGGAAAAACTGTCGATCGCCGAACGGCACCTCATTCCAAAACAGATTGCCGAACACGGTCTCGCCCCCGAACAACTCTGTTTCGAGGAATCCGGAACCAAGAAACTGATCCGCGGGTACACCCGGGAGGCCGGTGTTCGGAACCTTGAGCGTCAAATTGCTTCGGTTTGCCGCAAGGCCACACGTCAGTTTGCGGAGGGCCGCACGGAACCGATGGTGGTGGATCGCGCCGCCGTCGAATCGTTCCTCGGTGCACCGCGTTGGGAATTCGAGGAAGTGGACGAACGTACCCGGATTCCGGGGGTGGTCACCGGTTTGGTCTGGACTCCGGTCGGTGGTGACGTCATCTTTATCGAGGCGACGCGGATGCTGGGCTCCAAGACATTGCAGCTCACCGGGCAGCTTGGCGACGTGATGCAGGAGTCCGCCAAAACCGCGCTTTCTTATGTTCGCGCAAATGCCGCTTCCCTTGGAATTGATCCTGGATTCTGGAACGAGACGGAGATTCATGTCCATGTTCCGGCCGGTGCGATCCCCAAGGACGGCCCATCGGCGGGTGTGACCCTGGCGACCGCGCTGACCAGTCTGCTGACAGGCCGCAAGGTTCGTCCGCGGTTGGCGATGACCGGGGAAGCGACGTTGACCGGACGTGTCCTTCCGATCGGCGGCGTCAAGGAAA
>CAZYBA010000257.1:0-5234 GCA_964646105.1 uncultured Armatimonadia bacterium | reverse complement strand
AGGAACAAAGCACTGGCGTGACCGTAGCATGGTACCCGTCTCCATTGAGCCGGTGAAACATTACGTATTCTCCATCCGGCGACCAAATCGGCAATATGTAATCGAAAACTGCGGAGTCTTCGAGCGCGAGGTGGGATGTGTTCCAGCCCAGCATCAAACGGGAGAAGCCAACCCGGGTACCGTCCTGGCCGGACGCGTATGTCCATGCGATCCATCGACCGTCGGGCGAGATTCCATGGAATTTAAACTCCGACCCGTAATCGGTGAAATCAAACAACTCTTGAGGATTTGCCCCGGTTGAAGTCATCTTGAAAACGCCGTCAACGCCGGTACGGCTGGATCTGAGGAAAACGTAAAGCCCGTCCTGGGACCAAGCGATCGGCCAGTCGAAGTAGATGTTGTTGGTGAGACGCGCAAGCCCGGACCCGTCAGCATTGATGGTGTAGATCTCGTGATTGCCGTCGCGGGTCGAGGAAAACAGCAGTTTGTTGCCATCGGGAGACCAACCAGCGAAATGCTCCACCGCGTCGTAGCTCAAACGGGTGGATGGCGATCCGTCGAGGGGCATTACATAAAGGCTCCACACACCTTCGCGCAAGCCCTTGAAAGCAATCTTGAGTCCGTCCGGAGACAGTTTCAATCCATCAACTACGTCTACATCGATATCGATCACGTCCGAGCCGGATCCGTCCGAATTCGCAACTGAATACAGGCCATTCGATTGAACCAGAAGCAGGCTGTTCTCGAAATCGGCCCCCGCGGACGAAGTCCGGATCGACGAGAAATTGCCGCCCGCCACACCGGTCACAACCGTCCCGCCGCCGGAGGAAGTCACGGGAGGCTGCACTGTCCCCGCCACACGAGTGGTTACTCCGTCGAGGCCGAACGACGTATCCGCTCCGCCGGGCACTCCGGAGGCCCCTCCGCAACCGGCAAGGATGCCAAGCGCCGGGAGCAGCACAGTCAACAAACCGGAACTTCGTCTCATTGTTCGATTACCTCACATGCCCCATTCGGTTCGCTGCCGAACGGTCGATTCGCCGAAGCAACAACCCGGAACGCATGGGGCGGGACTTTCACTTGGTCACCGTCAATGTCGCCGTCTTGAAGACCGCGTTCGCCGTCGCCTTCAATGTCACCAATGTGTTCGCCGCCACGGGAAACGTTGTCACGGTAACGGTCGCCGACGATTGACCCGCCGGGATGGTGACGGTCGCCGGCACCGACGCCGCGCTGGGCTTGGAACTGCTGAGGTTGACCGTGATCGGCCCTGGCCCGGCCGGAAACTCCAATTGGACCGTGGCGGTCGTGGACGTTCCGCCTTTGACCGAACTCGGCGAGACACTCACCGATTTCGGCGGGATCGGATTGACCGTCACGATCGCCGTCTTGGAACGTCCGTTCAGTGCCGCGGTCACCGTCGGCTTGGTGACCGCTGAAACCGCACCCGACTCCATCGTGAACGTTTGACCGGTCGAACCCGCCGGAATCACGACGGTCGCCTCGGGGCGCAGGATCGAGGGATGGGTGCTCGACAGCGCCACGGTCAAATTGCCCGGTCCCGCCGGAGCCTCCAGGGTCACGGTGCCCGTGACCGTTGGTGCGGATTTGGAAACACCGCCGTAGGTGGCGGTCACCGAACCTGACGCATTGGCGGACACCGCGCTGGTAGGAACCGAAAAGGTCACCGTCGATGCGCCCTGCGGGACAATCACCGAAGTTGGCGTCTGAATCGAGGCAAGGTTGTCGGTCAACGACACCGTCGCGTCCGCCGGCGCCGGCGCCGACAAAGTGACTGTTCCCGACCCCGCATTACCACCGACCACACTGGTCGGTGTCATTTTCAACGACAACAACGTGATGGGACGCAGCAGGAACGCACGACGGTCGCCCCAAAGCGTGCCCTCTCCCACCACGATGCCGGAATCGTTGATCCCGGTCGCCGCTTGGAGTACCCAACCCGTGTCACCGATCAAATCGTTCAGGTCGGTCATGGTTCCCCCGAACCACTCGAACGCGTGTTTCTCACCGCCGACCGTGTCGGAAGTCCCGACAATCCTGCCTGCCGCGTTGATTGCCAGCGCCGTACTGTCCAATCCACCCAACGTCCCCAGATCCGTCATGGTGGTGCCGGTATGCCGGAACGCATGCCAGTCGCCGGGCGCAGTCTGCGCCGATCCCACGACCGCACCGGCCGAATTGATCGCAGTCGCCACCGACTCCGCACCCCCGAGGGTTCCCAAATCGTTCCCCGGCACCATCGCGACGTTCGGTGTTGTCTTGAACGCCCTGCGATCTCCCGACGCATTGGTCGAGAATCCCACCACGATTCCAGTCGACGATATTCCCGCCGCCTCGCTGTGGTTGCCGCCCAACGTTCCGAGATTGCTCAGGACACCGTTGGAGAAAAGAAACGCCCTCCGGTCGCCGTCGCTGTTTTCGGACCACCCCACCACCTTGCCGCCCGTGTTGATTCCCGTACCCGTCGACTCCGCACCACCGAGTGTCCCGATCGACACCAGGGTCGTCGCATTGCGCAGGAACGCGGTCCAGAGTCCGGTGGTGTCGCGGCTGGCGCCCGCCACAAACCCGGTGTCGTTGATCGCAAACCCAACCGTCTCTCCACCGCCCAGATCCCCCATGTCATCGGTGGCCGGGTTGATCGACAGGTAGTTTCCTGTCCGGAACGCGCGCAGGTCGCCCCATGCGTTCGACGAAACACCCGCCACGCGTCCCGTCTTGTTGATCCCGCGCGCCGACGACACCGGTCCGCCCAGCGAACCGAGGTCCACCACCTGCCGCAATTGGGCACGTGCCGGGACCGATACAAGCCACAATCCAACAGTCGCGGCAAGAACAAGGGAAGGACGGTTCGGAAATTCAGTCATGAGGGCACCCCGTATTCACGGATCCAATGCGCATCTTAACCAGAAAAACGCTTCGGTCCGACCTGACCCGGTAAAAAACCGCAATTCCGACAGGGTTTCCCAATGCGACCTTGCGCGTGATTCCGCAGGAATGTCATTCACATTTGTTCCAAACTGCTTGTCGAATCACCCGATCAACCGATCGCCCGACCACCCTGGGCGTGTCCCCGAATCCAACACGCGATGGTATTCGACTCATTGCGTCGCCGTGAGCCACCCGTTCACCGCGACGACTGCGGGCGCTTGCATTGGTCGTTGTAAAGCGAAAATGGCGCGAGCGATTCTCCGCGTCCGACTCCTTCCACCCAATCCCGCGGGTCTGTACGTCCCGGTTCCATCCGCGGTGTATCGACACCGGGCACCTTGCCACGCGTTCCCACCACAATTCCCGTTCCGCCCTGCTCGGAACGAACAATCCAATTGCGTCCGGGAAGTCCGGCCAAGCCCTCCAGATTCCAATAAACACTTCCCCAGGCAGCCAGCCCGTGGACGGGGGGAGTTCCCGAATTTCCCCGCCAGTGCGCCGTGAAGAAATCACGATCCACCTGCACTCCGTCCACCAGATTGACATGTGAAAAATGCATGTGGTGGTCGTTGCCCTCGCCGCCGGTGCGATTGGGAGGCGCACATTGGAATCCGGTTCTTCTGACAATTCCACCGGTAACCACATTGCCGGAACAGGCCATCCCGGAAAAAACGATTCCGTGGCGGTTTTCCGACACTGTGCATTGCATCAGCAGGCAATCGGATGAGCGATGCAGGCGGATCATATATCCATTGCCGCCGCCGCCACCGTAAAGCGGGCGTGCCATTCGGCAGTTCCGGATATCGACGCGACAACTTTCCTCAACCACAATGCCGTTGGACAGCATCTCCGAACCCGCCCGGTTGCCCGGTACCGAGAACGATTCGACGTCCCGGATCCAACTGTCGCGCACACCGCGCAGGCGCACCAGTGCCGCCCCGTGGACCCCATGCCCACCGGCGCCCGGCCTCTGGTAGGCGTTCTCATCCCAACCGGCGGCTTGGTCGACCCCTTCCGGTTCCACGTTCGCAATCGACATGGCCTCGATGCCGACACCCTGCAGGCGGCGCGGACTGGCCTCGACCCGTGCGCCGTCTCGACGCAGCAGCGGATACCGGACCGGAATGTCGATTTGGATACGACGGCGCCGCTTGTCGATCTCCACCACCCGACGTGGGTACCAGAGGCCTCCCAAGCGTGCCCTGTGCGTGCCCCAAAGGTCGTCCATGTGCAGCGCGCGCAGGAATTCAATGGTGGCGTCGGCCCTCAGTACGATCTCCGAACCGACCGAAAGACCGGAAACATCGGTAAGCGTGATTTCAGTCCAAGGTCCCTCGATATCTTCGCCAAGCGGAATGGGGGAGAAGCCGATTCCGGCGCGCCGCGGACGGGGATCGCTGTCGAAACACACCACCGCACGGTCGCGCATGGACGTGGTGTGGTTGATCAGGCGGGTCCTGCCCGCACCGGCGCCGCGCAGCACGACGTGGTCCGCCGCAACGGTCAATGCCGCGGACTTGCCGGCGGGAACACCAACCCGGAAGGTTCCACGTGGCAGCCACACCAGTCCGCCTCCAGACGCCGATGCCCGGTCGATTGCGGTCTGGATGGCGGTGCTCGAGTCGGTCGAGCCGGTCCGGTCTGCGCCGAACTCCACAACGTCGAATACGGGGCGAATCACCGAGGGCAAGGGGACGGTGCCGTTACGGGTGCCCACGGCACCGAAATCCGGCAGGAAAGGAGCGCCGTCGAAGCGCAGCTCCCTTTCGGGCAAGCGGTCGGCGCGCGGCAGGCGACTCGACCATCGTTCGTCAGGGGTGAGGAATGCCATTCCGGTTCATTTTCAGATCCTGGCCCTGTTTCCTGCCCGATTCGCGGACATTCGGGAACCCCGGTACGACGGATTGGGGTATCCTCTGCGGGAAGGCACCGTGGCAGGGCGATCCGCCCGCCATGTGCGCGCCCGACTTGCGAAGGAATCGAACCCATGCATCTGACTTTCCTATCCCGAGCGGTCGTCGCCGTTTCCGTTCTCCTCCCCGCCACCTTGGCGGCGGGCGCGTGGCAGAACGGAACCGAAAAACCCAAACCGGCGGCATCGCCCGCCAAGGGCACCAAGACCGTGAACGAACCCGCCTACAACTCTCTCTCCGATTTCGAGAAATACGTCATCCTGAACAAGGGGACGGAGCGCCCCTTCACGGGCGAATACACCCAGAACAAGGAAGCCGGAACGTATGTTTGCCGGCGTTGCAATGCCCCGCTCTACGAGTCCGAAAGCA
>CAZYBA010000256.1:4894-5234 GCA_964646105.1 uncultured Armatimonadia bacterium | reverse complement strand
GGGCTCACCATGACCCTGCAGTCGGTCGATCTGAAGTAACCAGGCACCGGTTTTCACCCGTAATCGACCGGATTTCGGCCGCGGGAGGCATCTCTCGCGGCCGTCGCGTTGCCGACGTCGCGAAACCAACTCCGCACTGGGTTCCCCAGAGGGCCGGTTTGGGGTTCTGAATCGTAATTTCCGAACGTCAACCGGAACCGGCAGACCGCGCCAATCGTCCCATTCATTCCGTGCCCCGCGATGCGGGAGCCGGTTTGGAGACGAAAGACCATGTTGCAGCACATTGACGGAATTCCCGTTTTTGGCGACCCCGTGGACCCGGTGGCGCTTCAGCAGATCC
>CAZYBA010000256.1:2825-4884 GCA_964646105.1 uncultured Armatimonadia bacterium | reverse complement strand
CGCAATTGTCAACGGGACGCCACCCATGTGGCGTTGATGGGAGACCATCATGTCGGTTACGGTTGCCCGATCGGTGGCGTGGTGGCAAGTCCCGACAAGGTCGCGCCCGGATCGGTCGGGTTCGATATCGCCTGCGGCAACAAGGCCGTACGACTCGACCTGACTCTGGACGATATCCGGGATGAATTGCCGAGGATTGCGGACGCCATCTGGGGCGCCCTGTCGTTCGGGGTCGGCCGGTCCAACAAGGAGCCGGTGGACCATGCGCTCTTCGACGATCCAGCGTGGGACGACGTGGCGTTCCTGCGCGCGAATCCGTCGTTGAAGACCCTCGCACGGGAACAGCTCGGAACCATCGGGTCTGGAAACCATTTCTGCGACCTGTTCGCCGACGATAAAGGGCGGATCTGGGTGGGTGTCCATTTCGGGAGCCGCGGTTTCGGACACAAGGTGGCCACCGAGTTCATCGGACGTGCGGGCGGAAACCCCAACGGCAGCATGACCGAAGCACCGGCGGTGCTGGATGTGCAGACGCCCGACGGCCAGGATTACCTGCGTTCGATGGAGCTCGCCGGTCGCTACGCCTATGCGGGTCGCGATTGGGTTTGCTCCAAGGTCGCGTCCCTGCTGGGAACGCGCGAGATGGAGTCGGTGCACAACCACCACAACTTCGCGTGGCATGAACAGCACGCCGGGGAAGGATTGTGGGTGGTACGCAAGGGGGCGACTCCGGCGGCACCGGGCCAGCGCGGCTTCGTCGGCGGTTCCATGGGCGACCAAAGCGTCATTCTGGAAGGCGCGGATACCCCCGAGGCCGCGGAAGTCTTGTACTCGACGGTCCATGGTGCGGGGCGGGTGATGTCCCGCACGCAGGCTGCCGGGAAGTCCCGTTGGTCTGGAGGTCGCAAGGTTCGAATTTCCCCGGGTTTGGTGAATATGGAGTCGGTGCGTGCCGGTATCAAGCGACGGGGCATCGAGTTGCGCGGTGCGGGCGCGGACGAAGCCCCGGAGGTTTACAAGCGGCTTCCGGAGGTGCTGGCGCAGCACGGCTCCACGATCAAGGTGTTGCACCGGCTGGACCCGTTGGTGGTGTGCATGGCGGGCGAGGACGAATACGACCCGTACAAGGACTGACCGGGCATCCCGTCCGGCCGGGACTGGATCCTCCGGACGATGGAATGCGTTCCGGTCGCGGCACATCGCCGCGCCCGGCACCGGTCGCGCCCGTATAATGTGCCAATCATGGACAAGACCCCTGTAATTCCCGCCGGTGCCGCCGCACCGGGCGCTCCGTACACGCCCGCGGTTCGCACCGGCAACCTGCTTTTCATCTCCGGCCAATTGGGAATCGATCCCGAGACCGGGAAGCCACACGCTGATTTTGAAAAACAGGTGGAAGGTGCCATCGCGGGTATCCGTGCCCTGTGCGAAGCTGCCGGCGGTTCACTGGATTCGGTTGTGAAAACCACCTGTTTCCTTTCCGGAGACATGGGCAAATTCGCGCAATTCAACGAAATCTACGGCCGTCATTTCCAAGGGGTACGGCCCGCCCGTTCCACGTTCGCCGTGGCCGCGTTGCCGCTGGGCGCCGACATCGAAATCGAAGCGGTCGCAACCCTCTGAAAAAGCCCGGTAATGGTGCCGGTTTATGCCCGAAACCCCCGGAAACGGGGGTTTTTGCACTGTTTGGCACCGTTTTTGGTACCGAACATAGCGGTGCCGATGAGAATCTCCCAAACCCTCGACACCCGTCAACAGCAGACCCAAAAAATCGATCCACGCCAGATAATGGCGTCGGAAATACTGGCATGGAATTCCGAGGAATTGGAAGCCGCCATCGAGCGCGAACTGGCGGAAAATCCCGCCCTTGACCTCCGCGAAGGCGAGTCGCTGCACCGTGACCATTCCAGCGAACTCACCGTAGCCACCGTTTCCCTCGCCAGTGCCGATTCCGCCGAGAAATCGGTGCCGGAACGGATATTGGAATCGCGGGAACGCAAAAACGAAATCCCGTTGAGTGCTGCCGTGGACACGCCTTCGAGCGATCCGTTCGACCGCA
>CAZYBA010000256.1:0-2815 GCA_964646105.1 uncultured Armatimonadia bacterium | reverse complement strand
GGTCGGCCCCTTGTCGGCGGACTTGTCGGTGGCCTGCGCGAGCACCTGCGGCGCCAAATCGGACCGATTTTGGAAAGCCATCTCGATGCGTGTCCGGTTTTGTTGGGCTTCCTCATCGAATGCGTCGACGAACGCGGCTGGCTGGAAATCGACCCGGTCGAGGTTTGCGAACAATTCCGCCTAGACCGTCCCCGCATCGAATCCACAGTCACCGCGCTCCAATCGATGGACCCGCCGGGAGTCGGCGCCCGCGACCTGCGGGAGTCCTTGCTTCTCCAAGCGGAATTCCTCAATGGGATCGACGAAGGGAATCCGCTGGCCGTGCGCATCCTGCAGCAGTTCTGGGACGAATTGTCGAATCAGAAACTGGGTCGGATCGCGACCAAGCTGCGCTTGCCGCAGTCGGAAATCAACGATGCGGTGGAATTTCTGCGCCGTGCATTGACCCCCTACCCAGGAGCCAGTTTCCGTAGCGATTCCGCAGGCAACCCCGAATTGGTGGCGAGCGTTCGACCGGATGTCATCTTCCGCCGCACGGAAGCCGGCTATCTGGTCGAATTGGCCCGAAATTACAGTGAAGTCCTCGAGGTGGCGGAATTATGGCAAGGGCTCGCCGACGGCAGCACACCCGCCGACGAAGCGATGCGCCGTTATGTCCGGGAGCATGTCGACCGAGCGGAATCCCTGATCCACGGTATCAGTCGCAGAGGCCGGACATTGCGCCTGATCGCCCGGGAATTGGCACGGCATCAGGTCGGTTTCCTCGAGACCCGCAACCGGGCCTTTCTCAAACCACTGACTCGTCAGCAATTGTCGGAGAGCCTGAAACTGGACGAATCGGTGGTGAGCCGGGCGGTTGCCGACAAATGGGCCCAGTTGCCGTCCGGGGAAATTGTTCCGCTGGATGCCTTTTTCGGAAACTCCCAGGCGATCCGAGAATCCTTGCTCCGGTTGGTGCAAGAGGAAGATCCTGCGAACCCGTTGTCGGATGACGATTTGGCGAATGAATTGACTGAACTGGGATTTACCGTCGCACGACGGACTGTCGCCAAATACCGTGGAGTTGAGCGGATCCTGCCGGCGCGTTTGCGCAAGCGACGGATCGCCTGACACCGACCCCGGCGGCGGCCGAGTTGCGGCGAGGTCGCAGCCGGGGGCGGTTATGCCGATTCGGTATCCTGAGGTGCCATGCGCATGCAGGACATCATTGCCGCAAAACGGGACGGGAAATCGTTGTCGGGGTCCGAGATCCGCTTCTGGATCCGGGGGTGTGTGGACGGCACCATTCCCGATTACCAATCCGCGTCGTTGCTGATGGCCATCGTCCTGCGCGGCATGGATGCGCAGGAAACAGCGGCCATGACGGAAGCGATGGCCGACTCCGGCGAGCGCATCGCATCCACGGACATCCCCGGCGCAATGGACAAGCATTCCACGGGCGGTGTCGGCGACAAGGCCACATTGGTGGTTGTCCCGCTGGCAGCGGCGGCCGGTGTGCCGATCTGCAAGATGAGCGGCCGTGGCTTGGGGCATACCGGGGGCACGGTCGACAAGTTGGCGTCGATTCCGGGCTACCAGTGCGAACGTTCCCCCGAGCAGATGGTCGCACAGGTGAAGGCGATCGGGGCGTGCCTGTGCGGCCAAAGCGCGCGCCTCGCGCCGGCGGACGCACGACTGTATGCGTTGCGTGACGCCACCGCGACGGTTCCGTCGGTTCCGCTGATCGTGGCGTCCATTCTTTCGAAGAAACTCGCCGGCGGCGCACAGACATTTCAATTCGATGTGAAGGCCGGCGGCGGCGCATTGATGCCGACTGTCGAGGAAGCCAGGGCTCTGGCGGCCGCGCTCGTCGACGCCTCCAAGGCGGCGGGACGGCAGGCGTCGGCGATGGTGACCGACATGGAGCAGCCACTGGGGCGCATGGTCGGCAACGCGCTTGAAGTGCTGGATCGCCGCACCGCCGGTTTTGCGGACGTGCGGTTTTCCGAACTGTGTCTTGCGTTGTCGGTGGAGGCGGTCGCCATCCACCGCGGAATTCCCGAACCGGACGCGCAGGCCATTGTGGAGACCGTTTTGCGGGACGGATCGGGTTTGGCGTTGTTCCGCGCGATTGTCGAAGCGCAGGGAGGGGATGTCCGGGTGGTGGACAATCCGGGGTTGCTGCCCCGTGCACCCTTGCGATTGTCTGCAACCGCGTCCGCGGACGGATTTGTGACCCGTATCGACGCGCGGGCGGTCGGGGAGACAGTGGTCGCGCTCGGGGGCGGTCGGGCGCGCAAGGAAGATTCCATCGACCCGGCCGTCGGTGTGGAAATCGCGGCGGCGGCGGGAGCGCGGGTGACGGCGGGCGAGACGTTGGCTTGGGTGCACGCGTCCGAAGCCGAGAAAGGTGCGGACGCGGTTTCGCGTATCGAATCGGCGTTTCGTATCGGCTCCAAGCCGCCCACTCCCACCCCCGTGATCATCGAGCGGATCGGCTGACCGGCAAGGTCGCAACACGCTTCGCCGCAGGCAACAGCGAACGGCTTGTCAGTTCCATCCGGGGTTGCGGGAAACGTCGGAGTTTGACGTTTTCAGGGGTTCTGATCGGGGCGGATGGAAGCTTTCCGATGCATCCGGTACTCGTGGACCATCGGCAGGACCGAGACCGCGATGATGGCGAGAATGACCAGTTCGAAGTTCTTTTTCACAAACGGAATCTGTCCGAAGACAATGCCCGCCGTCACGCAGGTGCCGACCCAGAGGACGGCTCCCGCCACCGAGTAGGCGAGGAAACGCGGATACGGCATGGCGCCCATGCCGGCGACAAACGGCG
>CAZYBA010000255.1:4099-5251 GCA_964646105.1 uncultured Armatimonadia bacterium | reverse complement strand
CACGGCAATGCCCGGGAGTTGTTTGCGCATCGTGACGGGATTTGGAACGGGATGTTGCAACGTTGACGCAGGAGACGGTGGATGGTCGGTTTTTCTGCGGAAGCGTCTTGGACTTGTGCAAACTCAGGCAGGAATGCGGTGTACGGGTTTCGATAAAACACTCTCCAGTTCGGTCGCCGGTTCGCCGAAACCCTCGGTATGGTTCGCGTGATGCGCCGCCGTAGCGGCAACGGATTGCTTGTCGGCAGTGACCTCGACGACTTGACCGAAGCCCGTCGTGAGGTGGATGTCTGGGTGCGCGAGCGCGCGGGTGAACCCGGGGATGATTTGCTGAAGTTGGCGATCGCCGAGGGTGGCAAGGTCGTGCGGGAGTATGTGGTCGTCGACGAGGCCGGGACAGGGCTTCCGTCGACGCCGGTTTCCAAGCGCCGCCGCGGTACGGGTGGTTCTCCGGGCAACGCCGCGTAGGCGCCGTTTCGCCCATTGGCCAGTGGCTGTCGATCCACTCGCGTTTGCAGGAGCGCCTGTGTTGTCGAGCGGCAGCGACTGTGTGGCGGGAGTGGCTTCGACGGGTTGACCGCCGCCCGTCGTGCAAACTTTACTTTCTTTGTGCCAGCCTCCGGTGCTGTGTTTTGAGAATCGAACACGGTATCGGTGATTGTTGGTGCGAATCCGGTTGAACCCATTCACGCCACGGCGATAGGATGTTGAGATGCGTCCACGCGCCCACGCCCCGCGGACACCGGACCCCGAATTCCGCAAGGTCCTACGTCCTATTCTCCTCCTCGCTGTCACCTTGTTCATCGACTTGCTGGGCTTCGGGATTCTGCTTCCGAACCTGCCGCAATATGTCGAAAAGGCGGCGGGGGGCGACCATGCCCGTGGAGCCTATTACGGTGGGTTGCTGGGAATGTCGTATTCCCTGATGCAGTTTGTGTTCGCGCCTCTCTGGGGACGTTGGTCCGATCGGGTCGGCCGTCGCCCGGTGATATTGATCAGCTTGGCCGGAGTCTCCGTCGCGTATGTGTTGTTCGGGTTGGCGGACGGTCGGATGTGGGTGTTGTTTGCGGCGCGGATTCTGGCGGGCATCCTTTCCAGCGCATCGATCGGGGTTGCGTTCGCGTATGTCGCCGATGTGACGGCACCGCAGCA
>CAZYBA010000255.1:0-4089 GCA_964646105.1 uncultured Armatimonadia bacterium | reverse complement strand
GGATTTACGTTCGGTCCGGTCGTCGGCGGTGTCCTGGGCAACATTTACCTTCCGTTGCCCGCGTATGTTGCCGCGGCATTGGCTGCCGTCAATCTTCTGGCGTCCTGGCGGGGATTGCCGGAATCGTTGACTCCGGAGGCTCGGAGCCGGGTTCATCGGGACGATGCGGGCACTCCGCTCACCTGGATCCGTCGCGTCGTCGGTGATCCGTCGGCGCCTTTGGTCTGGATCAACTTCCTGGTGGTGCTCGGATTTTCAGCCGTTGAGCAGGTGTTCGGTTATTTCCTAATGGCCCGGGGTATCGCATCTTCCGAAAACCAGCCTCTGCGCATGGCCATGATCATGGGAGTGGTCGGGGTGGTGGGTATTGTCATCCAGGGAGGAATGATCGGTTCGCTTGTGGGGCGCTTCGGCGAAGTACGGGTCTTGGTCGGGGGGCTGATCGTCTTGTCGGCGGGTTTGCTGTTCTTAACCGTACCCACGACATGGGGCTGGGCGATTTTCCTGGCCAGCATGATGCTTTCCACGGGGCGTTCGTTGGCTTCCCCTGCGGCGTCCGCGCTGATTTCACGCCGCACCAAACTGGGGCAGGGGACTATTCAAAGCGCGTCTCAGTCAATGGAAGCATTGGCACGCACGCTTGGACCATTGGCTGCCGGCTGGATTTTCCAAACGTTCGGGCCATCGGTGCCGTACCACCTCTCGGCATTGTGGACTTTGGTGGCTCTCGGCGTGGCGACGGGATTGTTGGTGCGGGGTGGGTCCGGCACGGAGTCCGAGTGATTTCCTCGAGAATCGGGAGTATCTTCTTGGCGGTATCGCTCGCGGTATTGCCTGCGATGGGTTGTCGACGTCCAGCCGAACGATCGGCAGAGAAAGCAGTCGTCGAACTGCTTCCAACCTACGTCGGTCCAGCCAAGAGCTACTCCGCGAACGTTCGCTCGGACAGCCTCGGGGCGTTGATGCGCGGGCGGGTCCGGCAAGTGGTGGTGGACGGCACCGATGTTCGCCTGGCGCCGGAATTGACGGTTGCCGAGTTGCACATGGAGGCCGATGAGATCGAGGTGGATCGTTCCCGCCGAACGTTGCGCTCCGTTGGCAAGGCGCGTTTCCGTGCCCGGATCGACGGTCGGGAAGTGGCGCGTCTCGTTCGTCAACGATCCCAAACCGCAGTGGTCCCCGAATTGCGCCTGGTCGGAAGCGTGCTCAAGGTACGGGTGGTGCCGGAGATTCTGGGACGTCCGACGATTCCGGTGGATCTCGACGGTACGGTGGCTGTTTCCGACGGTGGCAATCTGGTTCACTTTGTCGCGGATTCGGCCCGCCTCGCGATAGTCCCAATCCCTCAGTCGGTTCTGGGATTTGTCCTGGATCGGGTGAATCCTGTCGTTGACTTGAGCAAGGCGCCGGTGCCGTTCATGGTCGAGACGGTCTTGCTCCGGGATGGTTCGCTCTTCCTGCGTGGCAATGTGCCACCGGAAGAGGTGGTTCGGCGCAGTCAGGCGCTTCGGTTTGACGAACCCGAATTCGACCGATAGCCATGGGCGACGGATCGGTCCCGGTGCGCCCGGACCGACGGATTCGCGGCTTCGTTACCGGAATGTTCCCGATCTCCGATGTTTCATTCATCCGGAGTGTGGAAGCCGCTTGGTTGGCAGGCAGACCCGCTCTGCCGGGCATCGCATGTGTAGTTACAAACCGGAGTCGGGGCGTCGCAGTGCGATGAGTTGCGGTCGTGTCATCGATTCGATGGCCCAGCGCACCCCTTCCCGGCCGGTTCCGGAGTCACGTTCCCCGCCGTAAGGCATGGTGTCGAGGCGCCAGGTGGGCACCTCGTCGTGGAGCAGGCAGCCGACATCCCATCGATCGGCCGCATCGAGGACGCGCCCGATGTCGCGGGTGAATATGCCAGCCTGTAGTCCGTAGCGACTATCGGCAATCCAATCCATGGCCTCGTGGTCTGATTCGAACCGCTCGACCACGGCCACCGGTCCAAAAACTTCGCTTGCGCAGATTTCCCAATCGGGGCGGGTGTTGGTGAGCAGGCAGGGCGCGAGCAGGTTGTGCGGCTGGCGTCGTAGCGGGAGCAACGCGGCGGCCCCGCGCGCCAATGCGTCGGTGACGGTTTGTTCGACACGGTCGGCCGCCGCCGCGTCGATCATGGGGCCGATATCGGTTTCGGGATCGGAAGGATCTCCGAGGCGCAGTCGGTCTGCCAATGCAATGTAGCGTTCGACAAAAGCATCGAAGCAGTCCCGGTGCACGGCGATGCGTTGCACCGAAATGCAGACTTGTCCGGCGTTGGCATGGGCGCCCGTCACGCAGCGACTTGCGGCCCGGTCAAGGTCGGCGTCTCGGCAAACCAACACGCCGGCGTTGCCGCCCAGTTCGAGAATGGTTTGCTTCCGGAAGCTGAGGCGTGCGAGTTCCCAGCCGATCCGATCCGATCCGGTGAACGTGAAGACAGGGCAGTCGGGAGTTTCGGCGAGTTTGCGCGCGACGGCATCCGGAAACTCCGGGGTTGCAACCGCAAAGGCATCTATCGGCCAACCGGCCCGGCGCACCGCGTCCTGCAATGCCAAGGCGGTGAGTGGGGCGCGCTCGGAGGGTTTCAGAACGACGGGGCATCCGGCCGCGAGGGCAGGGGCCACCTTGTGTGCGACGAGATTGAGAGGGAAGTTGAACGGGGTAATCGCGGCAACCGGCCCTCGCGGGAGGCGGCGAATCCAACCGAAGCGGTTGTCGTTTCCTGGGGTGATGTCGAGTGGGAGCACCTCGCCCCCGATGCGGCGGGATTCCTCGGCGGCAATGCGAAAGACAAATGCGGCCCGGGACGTTTCGACGCGGGCGTCGCGGATGGTCTTGCCGGTTTCGGCGACGATGCACCGTGCGAACGATTCGGACTCTGATTCCAGAGTTGCCGCCACTTGGCTCAGGATGTCGTGGCGACGATGGGAGGGCCAACGCCGCGTCTCGGCGAAGGCGGAGTTGGCTGATGCGATCATTCGGTCGACATCGTCGGGACCGTGCACCGCGACGTCGCCCACCGGCGAGTTGTCCCAAGGATTGCGAATGCTGCGCACGTCCTATTCTACCGGTGTGTCCGGCGGGGTGGGTCGGGACGGGAAAACGAGCACCGGCAGTCCGGAGCGCCGAATGACTCGTTCGGCGACGCTGCCGATGTAGTGGTGGTCTTCTTCATCCATGCTCATTCCGCGACTGCCGATCGCGATGAGGTCGTATCCGGCCTGTGCTTCGCGAACAATGGCCTTCGAAACGGGATCGCCTTCGAGAATCCGGGTTGTGTGGGGGACACCGGCCCGCGCTAGGCGCGCTGCGCTGCTGTCGACTGCACGCTGGCCGGTGCGACGCATGGCGGCATTCTGTAGGACGATGATGACGGGTTCGATATCGCTGGCATCGGGGGTGGTAGGGGCAATGACAACGGCGATGGTGACACGAGTGTCATGGTTGGAGCGGAGCAATTGGGCCAATTGGTCGGCGGCGGCCAAGGCGGCGGCGGATCCGTCGGTCGGAAACAAGATACGTTTGAACATGCGTCGACAACCCTTTCAATCGGAAGTGGATAGTCCCGTGGCGCTCAGGTAGCGGGCAGCTTGGCGAAATCGGGTGGCGTCCCAGCGAGGGTAGTTGTCGATTTCGTGGTAAGCGATCCGCGTTTCCCGGCCGTCGCGCAAACCCACCATGAAACCGTGGGTGCCGTCTCGCAGGGCTTCGGCCGCATGCTGGCCGCAGCGAGCGCCAAGCCAACGGTCGAAGGCAGTGGGCACGCCTCCGCGTTGCGTGTGCCCGAGAACCGTCAGTCGGGGTTCGAACTCGGGTCGTGAAGATCGTCCTAGGTGGCGCACGAGAGACGCGGCCCCGTGCTTGGCTCCTTCCGCCACCACGACCACCAATCCCCGCTTGCCTTCCGCCCAGGCATGCTGAAGGCGCAGGAGGACAGCCTCGGGGGCGATGTCGTCCTCCGGAGCGACGATGACATCGGCGCCCGCGGCAGTTCCGCACGCCCAGGCGATGTACCCGCAAGATCGTCCCATCACTTCGACCACCGCGACGCGTTGGTGGCTG
>CAZYBA010000254.1:3653-5267 GCA_964646105.1 uncultured Armatimonadia bacterium | reverse complement strand
GGCGTTTGGGGTTGTCCGCCGCGGACGCGGAATCGGAGAGGAATGTATCGGCTCCCAGAGTCGCCAAGGCGGCCATGCCCAGCGAATTAGCTCCCCGGCGCAAAAACTGCCTCCGGGTCTCCATGCGCACCCATTCCTCAACCAACGGATGAATCGGTTCTTTTTCCATATCAGGTTCTCGTCAGCGAAAATCCAAGTGCCGACCGCAGTGGCCGACGACCACGCGCCCGGTCGGGGCATCCCAGTCGAAATGTATCCGCAATGTCTTTGCGTCGCTCGGCTTGGTGCCGATTTTCAGGTGACGCAACATCTCCCAGCGTCGTCCGCCGTTTTCAAATGTCCGCAACCGCACCGCATTTTCGTTGCGCCGGACAGTTTCGGACTCGGTGGCGGCAAATTTGTCTCCGAAGATGGCAATCCCAGCTCGGTCGCCGTCCCCGCTCAGCAATGCGTCGCGGTAATCGGTGGCCAAACGCGAAAGCAACTGCAACGCTGCCAACGGGCGGTCGAAATCGGATGCGAGTTCGGCAGCCCGGTAGGCAGTGGGCAGGATGTCGAGCGAATCAGGCCAGGCATGGGCCGACAAATGCAACATGTCCGCCAACGTCGGCCTGTTTTCCGCCAAACGACGCATGGGGTCCGCGAGCGGCCACGACGTTGGCTCGGGTTCGCAATGGCGGTGGCGGAGCAATTCCTCCGCAATCCGACCACGCTCCACCTCCGCGCCGGCGCGTTCGTCGGTCAGGAAAGCGACCCTATTCTCCAACTCGACGATCCGCTCCACCCATTGCGCGCATTCCTTGCGCGCGTCATCCCGCTCCTTTCGTGCCAGTTGCGCACTGTGGCGAAGGTCTTGGACCTGTTGACGCAACCTCGCATCGCTCATCCCGACCCTACTTGTTCAGCACTTCGTCCAGGTTCATCATCTGGTTCACCAGCATGGTCCATGCGGCAAGACGGTTTTCCGTGAACCCGGCGGGGAACGGGGTGTCGCCGAAACGCACCAGCTGGCGTGCGTCGGGGGCATTGCGACGATAATGATCCAGCAACTGGCCCAGGGTCATCGTCGCGACAATCTGCTCGGTCGATGTCAGCGGGCGAGCCATCAGGCGTACCGCGATCCAGTTGATCCGCTGGTTGTCGTTAATTGGTTGGCGCAATGCCTCGGTGGCAAGGACACGCGCTGCTTCGACGAACTGGATGTCGTTCAGGGTCACCAACGCCTGCAACGGCGTATTGGTGCGTTCCCGGCGGACCATACAGACCTCGCGGTTGGGGGCGTTGAAAATCTCCATCGACGCCGGCGGCGCACTGCGTTTCCAAAACGTGTACATCGATCGTCGGTAGAGGCTCTCGCCGTTGTCACGCTTGTAGTCGCGGGTGTTCGAACCGATCATCGCGACCGCTTCCCAGACTCCGTCCGGCTGGTACGGCTTGACACTGGCACCCCCGAGACGTCGCACGAGCAGATCGCTGGCTGCCAATGCGTAATCGCGAATCATTTCGCCGTCCATCCGGAATCGCGGGCCGCGTGCGAGCAGGCGGTTGGTCGGATCGCGCCGCATCTTCTCCGGGGTGGTGACCGACGCCTGCCGGTACGTGGCACTCGTCAGG
>CAZYBA010000254.1:0-3643 GCA_964646105.1 uncultured Armatimonadia bacterium | reverse complement strand
CAATCCAGAAGCTCCGGGTGGGAGGGCAACTCGCCGGTGATTCCGAAGTCGCCGGCGGTCCGCACCAACCCTTGTCCGAAAATTTCCTGCCAGAAACGATTGACAGTCACCCGGGCCGTGAGGGGCTGGCTGGGCGAAAGAATCCATTTCGCCAGTCCGTAGCGGTTTTTCGGGAGGCTGGACGACATCGGTGGCAGCCAATTCGGGGTTGCGGGTCCGACCTTGTCGCGACGCAGGTTGTACTCCCCGCGGTAGAGGACAAACGCCTCGGGCTGCTCCGAGCGATCGCTCGCTACGTGGGTGGTGGTGCCGCGCGACCGGATTTCCGATTCCTCGGCCTGCACGCGTTCGAGGATCGCGGTGCGGGCCCGGTACGACGCGTCGTTGGCAACCAGCCAAGTCATGTACAACTCGTCACGCTGCGCCGGGGTCAAGGCCGACGCACCGTTGGCGAGCAAGTAGGACAGGCGCCGTGAACGGCCGACCGATTGAATTTCGCTGTCGCTCAGGGAGCGGTTGTACAGCCGAATATCCTGAATGGCCGACCCGGCGCTCAGGTGGGCCCCGCCACTGCGCTGGCCGACCTTGAACGGGGTGGTGGTACGGATCGAATCGGACAACGTGTCGGAGGAAACATCCAGGGAACGCGATGTCCCGTCGACAAAGACGCGAATTGAGTCGCGACCGGAGGTTCCGTCGTAACGCAGCACCACGTGGTTCCACTGACCTGCGCGCAATGGCTCCCGGGTAACCGCCTTGAGGGCGTTGGACGGCCATTTGTGAATGATGTGGCTGCCGATGCGGCCGTTCTCCATCCACACATCCCAGCCACGGAAATCGGCGCCCTCGTCCATCCGTGCGACAACCGCTCCCGCGGCGCCGCCGACCGGTTTCACCCAGAGGGAAACGGTGAAGGCTTGATTCCTTTCGAAATCGCCCGCGGTCTTGTCGGCGACCGGGGAATCTCCGTTGCGCACATACGCCTTCGGGGCCACCACGCCGTCGCTTTCACCCGAGTCCAGTGCCAATGCATAGGTGAGGCCCGAGGAGGGTGGGGTCACCGACTCCGGTCGCATGTCGGGGAGCAGTCTTTCGAACTCCGCCCGCGCCTCGGTCTTCCGGGACTCGACTTCCTTGCGGGCCAGGGCAAGGGCACCCGTCATTTGCTCCCAGCGCGGCCGATCCGCCTTGGCGGGAACGAAGATGATGGGCGGGGTGTCCTTGATGTTGCCGTCCATCGCCGCCTGGGTGGTGTTGTTGAAGAAGGCGGACAGGGAATAGAAATCCCGTTGCGACGTCGGATCGAATTTGTGGTCGTGGCACACCGCGCAGCTGAATGTCGAACCCAGCCAAATGGTCGCGAACGTTTCGGTGCGGTCCCGGGCATACAAGACCTTGTATTCCTCGTCGATGGCACCGCCTTCGCTTGTGGTGATATTGCAGCGAGTGAACCCGGTCGCGACACGTTGGTCCAGAGTTGGCTTGGGCAGCAGGTCGCCCGCGAGCTGTTCCACCGTGAATTGGTCGAACCGCAGATTGCGGTTGAACGCGTCGATCACCCAGTCGCGGTAGGCCCAGATTTCACGGTAGTTGTCGATGTGGATGCCATGCGTGTCGCCGTAACGGGCGGCGTCCAACCAGTACCGTCCCCGATGCTCGCCCCAATGGGGGCTCGCCAGATAGCGGTCGATCATCGCCTCGTAGGCGTTCGGCGACGAGTCGGCAAGGAAGCGGTCGATCTCGCCCGCCGTGGGAGGAAGGCCGGTCAGGTCGAGCGCGACACGCCGGATCAGCGTGCGCTTGCCCGCCTCCGGTGCCGGAGCGAGCCCTTCCTTTTCCATCCGAGCCAGTACAAACCGGTCGATGGGGTTGCGTACCCAGGACGCGTCCCGGACGGCCGGAAGCGCCGGTGCCTTCGGTGCGATCAACGACCAGTGGGGTTCGTAACGGGCACCTTCCGCAATCCAGCGGGTCAGCAAGGCCCGCTCCGAAGTTGAGATCGATTTGTGACCGGCGGCGGGGGGCATGTGCAACGGGTCCGATTCCGGCAACGCGATCCGACGAAGCATCTCACTGGCGACCGGGTCACCCGGGCGGATGGCGGATCGACCCCCGCGCAGCATCGTGGCGTCGGCAAAGCGGTCGAGGCGCAGGCCGGCCTTGCGGGAAGCAGAGTCTGGGCCGTGGCAGGCGAAGCAGTTCTCCACCAGGATCGGGCGGATGTGGGCGTTGTAGGAGAGGACCTTCGGACCGGCCGGCGCAACGGCAGGGGGCTTCGGGAGGGATTGTGCCCAAAGGGTCGCGGCGACGGCAACAGGGGCGGCGACGCTCACCGCGAAGCGGAGCGGGCTCGATTTCCATTCAAACGGCATTGGGAATTCCTCGTCTGAGCGACGGCATCGTCGAATCGGGATCCGTGAAAATCCCCTGTGGATTTTAGTCTTTCGCCGTGGGCTGCGCAAGCAGTTGCAAAGCGGCCGGCTGGTACAATTGTGCCGGCGGGCATCCGCTCTAAACGCCTGCCGGAACCGAGACAATGCGAAAGAAAGTCACCATCATCGGAGCCGGGTTCGTCGGCTCCACCTGCGCCCACTGGATTGCCGCGAAGGAACTCGCCGACGTTGTCCTGATCGACATCTTCGAGGGAGTTGCCAAGGGGAAGGCTTTGGATCTGCGCCAAGCCGGACCGGTCGAGGGATTCGACCTCTCCATCACCGGCGGGTCCGATTATGCGCTCAGTGCTGGATCCGACATCGTCATCCTGACCTCCGGCGCCCCGCGCAAGCCCGGCATGACCCGCGAGGACCTGGTTGCGGTCAACGCGGAGATCACCGCATCCAATGTCGAGAAGATCCGGGAGACATCCCCGAACGCCATCCTGATCATTGTCAACAATCCGATGGACACCATGGCGACGCTCGCTTGGAAGGTTTCCGGATTCCCGAAGAACCGAGTCATCGGTCAAGGCGGCGTTCTCGACACGGCCCGCTACCGAACGTTCCTGGCTGACGCCATCGGCTGCTCGGTCGAGGACATCCAAGCCATGCTGCTCGGTGGCCACGGTGATGAAATGGTTCCGCTCCCGAGCTACACCACAGTCGCCGGCATCCCGGTCAGCCACTTCCTCCCGCAGGACACCTTGGGTGCCATCGTCGACCGGGCCAAGAAGGGTGGCGCTGAGGCCAAGAAGACTGCCAAGCCAGTTGTTATCAAGTTCGGTCTCAACCACGTTACCGAGCTCGTTGAGCAGGGCAAGGCCAAGCTCGTTGTTATTGCTCACGACGTTGATCCCCTTGAGCTCCTCGCTTTCCTCCCCGCTCTCTGCAGAAAGAAGGGAATCCCCTTCGCCTTCATCAAGGGTAAGGCACGCCTCGGCAAGCTCGTCCACCAGAAGACCGCCACTTGCGTCGCTCTCACTGATGTCCGCAAGGAGGACTTCCAGGACCTCGAAGTTCTTACCAAGAACTTCCGCGCTCAGTTCAATGAGAACGAGACCCTCAGAAGAAACTGGGGTGGCGGTGTTATGGGCATCAAGAACCAGCACATGATGACCCATAGACAAAAGCTCAGAGAAATCGAGCTCGCTAAGAAGGCCAACATGTGAGTTTACTTTCCTAACCACACACATTGGCTGCCTTCACAA
>CAZYBA010000253.1:0-5287 GCA_964646105.1 uncultured Armatimonadia bacterium | reverse complement strand
AGGAAAAGCAATCCCATCCCAAATCCGAGTGCCACCCCGAGCAGCACAAAGCCCCACGACCGGTGGCGGTGCAATCCAACCAAGCCTTGGTGAAGAAACCAGCAGAGAACGGTTGCGCAAAACGACCAGGGTGCCAGTTCCCACGCAAGGAAAACCGCGGTAAGTTCCAACTCGAGGCCGGAACTCGAATAGACGTCAACCGATACGGCTCCCGAGATCAATCCGCCGAGGGATGCCACGATCCACACCAAAGGGATCAGGGCCGCCGCATGGGGTCTTGCCGGTTCAAGGGTTTGAACGATCATCCTTCGAAGTGAAACGCCTCGGTTAAGAGGACGCATCCACAACGGGGAGGATTGCTGCGTCGTGTGCTGTCGGCGCAGGCGAACTTGTTGGGTCCGGCCAGCCGAAGATGGTCGTCGAGTCGGTTGCAGAGTCAGGAGGATGTCGGTGGTGCGGCGCCCGTCAAGCGCAACACCCTGACTCGGGCCAGATCGACCAGGATTGCCGAGACCACGCCGGCTTCGACGACCAACCAAACCGCGAGTTTGGGGTCCCAGAGATCGTTCTTCGGCTCGGACGCAAGTCCGGTCGCCAGAAACACCCCGTATCCAAGAGCGCCGCCGGCCACGATGAAAATGAGCCGCAACGGCAAGGAATGGGCTATGCGAGGGTGCAGGAACCAGAGGCAAGCCACGGCGGCCAGCGCCACCGGGTAGTACGGCAACGCGAATGTCACCACGAAAAGCAAGCATAGGGCGATCGCGAGACCGAAGGACATCAGGAGGTTGATCGGATTCAAGCCGCCCACCGATGTGAAAAGGGCCACGAACGCGATCGCCGCGATCCACGCCACGTCGGTCCCAATCGAAGGCGGCCGGCTCGGAGATGCCGCGCGGGTATCCGTGCGGTTGTCGGCATCGGGCTGGGGACCTTCAGGCATCGGCGTCCTTGAAAACCAGTTCCACCGTGTTCCCCGCCGGATCCTTGCAGAAAACTTGGATCAGCGTGCGGCCGGGCACTTCGGAGCGTTGGAACGGAATTCCGCGATCGGTCAGTGTCGCCTCGACCAGCATGCGCCCGCTGGCGTCGAACGCGAAATGATCCATCGTGTTGACACCGTCGAGGGTGCGTGGGTCCTCGGGGGCTTGTTCGAAGAGATGCACCGCCGCGGTGTTGGAGCATTGCGGATACAGCCACCAGCCGAACCCACCGAACGGCGGGCGGTCGCCTTCGACGAGTCCGAGGATGTCGCAGTAGAAGTCGCGGACCAGGTCGAGCAAAGGACGCGGGGCGCGGACGGTGACATGGTTGAGGCCGTGGATCATGAGGGGCGCTTTCAGGCGGAGGTTTGGTTGGATGTTTCCTGAACCTGACGCCAATTCCTGCGCCAACCGAGTGTCCGGCGGTTTCCCCGAGGGCATCCCCCCGTGCTACAATCCGGCATGCCCGAGTTCACTCCCGAGAACGTCCGTTCCATTGTCGCCACCGACTGCGGATCGACCACCACCAAGGCGATCCTGATCGAACGTCAACCCGATGGCGTCTACCGTCTGGTCTCCCGCGGGGAAGCCCCCACCACGGTGGAAGCGCCGTTCGACGACGTTACCGTCGGTGTCACCAATGCGATGCGCGAACTGGAGGATCTCACCGGCAAGCGCATTCTCGGACCGGAAGGCAAGCCGAGCACCCCGGCGGTGGACGAAAAGAACGGAGTCGACCTCTACCTGTCCACATCGTCGGCGGGCGGTGGCCTGCAGATGACTGTCTCCGGAGTGGTCAAGGAAATGTCGGCGGAATCGGCCGAACGCGCCGCACTCGGCGCCGGGGCCATCATCATGGACGTTCTGGCCATCAACGACGGCCGCAAGGACCACGAAAAAGTCGAGCGCATACGCTCCCTGCGTCCCGACATGATCCTTTTCTCGGGCGGCACCGACGACGGCAACGTGGTTCCGCAGGTTCAGGAGATTGCCGAAATCCTGCGCTCCGCCGATCCCAAGCCGCGCCTCGGCATCGGCCTCAAACTCCCGGTCATCTTCGCCGGCAGCGAGAAAATGCGGCAGGCGGTGCACGACACCCTCGACGACACCGTGGACGTGCGGGATGTCCCGAACTTGCGCCCGACCCTGGCCAACGAGAACCTCGGTCCGGCGCGCGAGGCCATCCACGAACTCTTCCTCGAGCACGTCATGCAGCAGGCGCCCGGGTACGGCAAGCTCACCACCTGGACCAGCTCGGGGATTATGTCCACCCCGAACGCGGTGGGCAAGATCATGGAAGAGATCGCCCGCCAGCGCAACATCAACATCCTGGGAGTCGACATCGGAGGCGCCACCACCGACGTTTTCTCGGTGTTCAAGGGCATTTACAACCGGACTGTTTCGGCCAACCTCGGGATGAGCTACTCGATCTGCAATGTCCTGACCGAGGCGGGTCTTCCCAATATCAAGCGCTGGCTGCCGTTCGAGGAATCGGACGCCTACATCCGCAACCAGCTGCGCAACAAGATGGTGCGTCCCACCACCATTCCCCAGAACCTGCGCGACCTGCAGATCGAGCAGGCCGCCGCGCGTGAGGCATTGCGCTTGGCGTTCGATCACCACAAGTCGCTTGCCCGCGAGATGGTGGGGGTTCAGCAGCAGCGCGACATTTCCGAGATTTTCGAGCAGCAGGGCTCCGGCAAGACGTTGGTTGACATGTTCTCGCTCGACATGATCATTGGGTCGGGCGGGGTGCTCGCGCATGCGCCGGAGTTCGCCCAGACCGCGCTGATGCTCATGGACGCCTACGCGCCCGAGGGTCTGACAACGCTCGCCAAGGACTCCATCTTCATGATGCCGCAGCTCGGGATTCTCTCGACTCTGCTGCCCGAGGCGGCCACCGAGGTGTTCGAAAAAGACTGCCTGATCCGCCTTGCCGACTGCATCGCGCCGGTGGGGACCGCGAAGGAAGGCGACGACTGTCTGACCGTGAATATGAACGGGCAGACGGTTTCCGTGAAATTCGGCGAGATCAAGGTGTTGCCGCTCGCGCAGGGAGCCACGGCCGAAGTGTCTTGCACCGTGGCGAAGGGCTTCGATCTGGGACAGGGCAAGGGACGTCCCGCCACCTTCACCGTGCATGGCGGCGAGGTCGGCTTGATCCTCGACTGTCGTGGACGTCCGATCGCGATCCCCGATCAGGACGCGGCCCGTGCGGGCAAGATGCGCGAGTGGCTGACCGCGATGGGGCTGGCGACGGGCTAGAGGAGTCCGTCCCGAACTAATCCCGGGTCGCAACCTTCGCCTACTGTCGCGGGTCCAACGGACATGACCATCTCGAAATGCCGCCATTGCGGGGCGACGGTGCTGGAGACGGAACCGTTTTGCCCGTCGTGCGGCGGTGTCTGTGAACGGTCTCCGGCTTCGGAAATCGAGATGCATTCCGGCGATCCGGGATCGGGTTTCGGGGTGTCGCGCAAATCCGGCTGGCGCGGGTGGTTCGATTTATCAACGCCCTCTGGACAGCGGCGCACCGCGTTGGTTTCCGGCGCGTTGATGCTGGTTTGTTTCGCGCTCCTGATCCAGCCGATCGCGCTCCCGCTCTTGTCGGTAGTGGCGATGATCATGGTGTGGGAGTGGTTGGCCGGGTCACGGGAACGTGCCCGGGAACGGCAATTCCTGCGGGATCTCGAGGCGGGTGGCGGCGACAAGACAGCGCTGCGTGCCGCACTCGGGCGTCTGCATCGCCCGCCCTCGGTGGTGAAGGGACCGCGCGGGGCGGACATCCCGATTGCCGGCTTTGACGGTCGCCTTGATGACGACGGCGATTCGGCACGGTAATTGCGTCGACGTAGATCAACCACTATATTCGGTCGGGGGTTGACGTGCTGAAACGGTTGGCGAATACGGCCCGCAAGGCGGGAGAGTTGATGCGCGCGCGCTGGAGTTTGCGCAGTGCGCGCAGATGCGGACGGCGCACCCGTGTGATGGGCCGGGTGCTCGTCCAGAACGGCGGGATCCTGGAAATCGGCGACCGGGTTCGTATTGACGGTCGTCATGTTGCCGTGCATCTCGCCACCGGTCCGAAGGGCAAACTGACCATCGGCGACAATGTCTTCATCAACGCCGGAACGTCCATCGGGGCGGCGTCGGAGGTGCGGATCGGCTCGGGCTGCGCCATCGGCAATTATTCCTTGGTGATGGACTCGGATTTCCACAACGTGGACGACCACACCAAGCCTGCGATCCCGGCACCGGTGGTGATCGAGGACGATGTATGGCTTGGCGCCCGCGTGACCGTACTCAAGGGCGTGGTGATCGGCAAGGGGGCGGTGGTGGCGGCCGGCGCCGTGGTTACCAAGGATGTTCCCCCGCGCGCGCTGGTGGGTGGTGTTCCTGCGAAGTTGATCCGCATGCTCGACGATTCCGCCCATTGAGCGTCTTCGGATCCGCCTGAACCCACGTGACTGCAACATGGCGGGAACTCTGGGGACCTTTGGGTAGCCGAGACAGTCGGCGGATCCAAGCTTGCTCGTCTCCGACGCGGGTATCCTGAACGACGATGGCATCAATGTTGGTTCTGGTGGTGGATGGTCCGGCGGACCTGCCGGACGATGAACTGGATGGTCGAACGGCGTTGCAGGCGGCCTCGACCACGAACTTGGACCGCCTGGCCCGTCACGGTCGGATATCGACCCTGGGCTGGGACCGTCCCGACGGCTGGTCGGAACCCGATGTCTGGGCGGCGCTCGCGGGTGCCCCGGTTCCCGTTGCGCTCGCTCGCGGCCCGCTGGAAGCTTCGGCGCTGGAAGTTCCGCTGGAGGCACGCGATTTGGCCTTCTCTGCTCCGATTCTGACCGGCACGGTCGAACGCGTCGCCGGAACCGGTGGTTGGTTTGCCCCGCAGGAATTGACCTCGATTGTCGAGTCGTTGCGACCCTTGTGGTCACGACGCTGGCGCTGGATGGCGGAACCCGGTGCGGCGGTGCTGCGCTGGACCGACGGCGTAGGACGACGTCTTTCGTGCACGTCCCCGTCGGACATGATCGGCCAGTCGCCGGTGAATCGACTTCCCGAGGGCGACGGTGCGGAAGAACTGGCCCGCTTGATCTGGGATAGTGCGGAGATTCTGGACAACCACCCGGTCAATCGTCGTCGCCTGGGGGAGGGCTGGGAACCGTTGCTCGCACTGTGGCCGTGGGGCGGCGGGGCGGCGTTGGTGTTGCCGGAGCAGGTTCCGGGCGGTTGGAGCGCGATCGCGACCGAGCCGGCATTCCTCGGCTTGGCCCGTGCATTGGGCATGC
>CAZYBA010000252.1:1727-5301 GCA_964646105.1 uncultured Armatimonadia bacterium | reverse complement strand
GGGGTGCCGGGCCGGCTGCATCTGCGGGGGGCCCGCATCCGTGGGGGCCGGCCCGCCCTCATCGGTGGGTGTCGCGAGGCCGCGCAGGACACCCTCCGAGTGGATGGTGTTGTCGGTGGTCCCGTCCGGAGCTTCGAGCGGGAATTCCGCCTTCCATTTGCCGATTTCGTCGTGCCAGGTGCTCAGGTCGTTTTCGAACGTGACAATCTTGAGCAATTCGGCGAGCGCTGTTTTGCAGTCGCCGACAATGCTGACATCGGCCTTGCGGACCTTGTTGATCTCGCCGGGGTCGATGTCCATGTGGACCACCTTGGCACCGGGCGCGAACGCCGAGACTTTGCCGGTGACCCGGTCGTCGAAGCGCGCCCCGACCGCGATCAACAGGTCGGCGTTGTGGACCGCGTAGTTGGCGTATGCGGTGCCGTGCATGCCGAGCATGCCGAGCGAGAGCGGGTTGTCCTCGGGGAACGTCCCGAGCCCGTGCAGGGTGGTGGTGACCGGGATGTTGCCTTGGCGTGCCAGTTCGAAGATTTCGTCGTGCGCGCCTGCCGCCTTCGCGCCGCCCCCGACATAGAGGACCGGCTTGTGTGCGGCGGTGATCAGTTCGGCCGCCTTGCGCACCTGCATGGGGTGGACCTTGAAGTCGGACTTGAACGAACGCAGTTCCACTTTCTGGGCTTCGTCCGGGTCGTACTCGAACACCGCCCGGAAGACATCGACAGGGATGTCGATCAGGACCGGGCCGGGACGTCCGGAGCGGGCGATGTGGAACGCCTCGTGGACAATGCGCGGGAGTTGGGTCACGTCCTTGATCAGCCAGTTGTGCTTGGTGATCGGCATGGTGATTCCGGTGATGTCGGCTTCCTGGAACGCGTCCTTGCCGATCACTTCGGTGCGCACCTGTCCGGTGATCGCCACCAGCGGGATCGAGTCCATCATGGCGTCGCAGATCGGGGTCACCAGGTTGGTGGCTCCGGGACCGGACGTTCCGATGCAGACACCGACCTTGCCGGTGGCGTGTGCGTAGCCTTCGGCCATGTGGCCGCCGCCCTGTTCGTGGCGGACCAGCACATGGTGCAGGAATTCGCAATGGTAAATTTCGTCGTAAAAGGGAATCAGGGCCCCGCCGGGATACCCGAAAACCGTGTCCACACCCTCCCTGCGGAGGCATTCCAACAGGGCCTTCGCCCCGGTCGATTTCACTGTCGCCATATTGCCGCTCCTCGTGGTCGCTCCCTTTTGCCGGACGAGAAACAAAAAACCCCTCGTCCCCAGTTGGTTCGGGACGAGAGGCGTTGTGCCGAATCGGACACGCTCCCGCGGTACCACCCGAATTGCTCCATTGCCGACAGGAACCAAGATTCCCGAGGGTTGGAGCCACTCGTTGCACTGTTTCGGGCGCACCCGGAGGGCCTAGTTTGCCGTTTCAGAGACCTGAACGGTGTTCAGCACCTCGGCTCGGAGGGGAGTTTCGGAAATTGGGATCAATCCCCACGCGCGTCCACTGCCTCGCACCGACCGGCAGCTCTCTGGAGGTCCGCGACGTGCCTACTGGCCTCGTCAACGCCGTACCAATTGTCGCCAACCCGTTACGATTGGCAGGTAGAAATCTATCATGGATCGCCGGATCGGCGCAAACACAACATTGTCCTGTTTTGTTCCCGGTTCGTGTTTTTGTTACGCAGATTGGCCAGCGAAGCAGGAACGGGCAGTTGGCATTGGACGAAGCGCGTGCGGCGGGTCGGCGGATTGCGCTGTAAACGGGGGGCGGATTGGGGAATGTTTCCGACGTGGGCGGGCGGCCACGCACCGCGATCGGGGAGGATCCGTGTTTGCAAATCCTGTCCCCGACCGGAGTCTGCGCACCTACCCCCGCGCTACAATGGAGCATGCCGATTCCCGTGATTCCCGCAGCACCGCCCCCGCTGGTGCGTCAGCTCTTCTCACAAGGCACCGAAGGCTGGGTTGCTCTCGGGGATGTCGCCAAGGCGGACCGCACCGACTTCCCGGCGTTCGGCAATGTGCCCGCTTTCACGGCCCTGCGTTTCGAGTATTCGGTCGACAACCGCTCGCTCAACTTGCTGACCCTTCCGGTCGGGCCGGGGACGTGGTCGCTGGCAACGCGGTTGTCGTTCTCGGTAAAGGTTTCCCAGCGCACGACACTGGCGCTGAGCGTGCAGGAGAAGGGCGGGGGACGTTGGAGCGCGGTGGTGCATTGCCCCGACAGCGGGTGGCAGGATGTCCGGTTGGACGCAGCGGATTTCCAGCTCAGCCGGGATTCCGGGGCGCCGGCGGATCCGGACGATCGCCTGGATCTGGGGGTGGTCGAGCAGGTGGTGCTCCTGGATTTCGCGCAGGTGGCGGTGCGTGCGGAAGGCCCGCTCAAGGGGCTTTTTCCTACGGAATCCGGCCCGCGCACCCTGTGGATGCGCGATTTCACGGTCGAATCGGGTGTGCGGGATGTCGACGGATTGCATTCGCCGCAGCTGGGCTGGGTTCCTATCGGCGGTGCGGCAGTTTCCCGGACAACCGCTGCCGAGTCGCCCCTCGGCGCGGCGTCGCTCAAGGCCATCCTCTCGGTGGGACCGACCAAGATCGCGGGCCTGATGCGCCCGTTGCCCGAGTCGGTGCTCGCCGGTGCCAAGGGCCTGCGGATGCGTTTTTGCGCCAGTGACGCCGTGTCGCTGGTGGTTCAGCTGGAGGATGCCGCCGGAGGCAAGTTTTCGAAAACCATTGAACTCCCCGGTTCCAAGGTGCTGAAGACCATCGAAATCGACTTTGAATCGTTGGCGAAGTCCGGCGACAGCAAGACCGAGCGTCTCGACACGCGCCGGATCCGTCAGGTGCTGCTGCTGGACGCGTCCGGCCTCACGGACGGTGCGGAGCGCACCCGGACTGTCTGGACCGCCGACTGGGAAGCACGTTGACCTTGTTGCGAGGCCTGCCATGCCGCTGACCCCCGACGCCGAACTGCATTTCACGCGCGGGGTGTTGGCGCTGCGCCGTGGGGAGGCGGTGCTGCCTCCGGCGATGGCCATCCGCGAGGACAAGGTCCCGGCCGGGGTGGATGTCGCGCTGGCGTTCATGAGCCTCGCCACGGTGGCCGCGTCGAAGGCCCTCGGGCAGACCGGCTGGATCGACGAATTCCAGGGGCAAATGCGCACGGCGGTGGCCGAGTTCGACCAATCCATCGCCTTGGCGCCCGACCACGCGCCGTCGCACTACCACCGCGCCGTGGCATTGCGTCACCTCGGCGACAACGACTCGGCGCGCGATTCCGCCCGGACCGCCGCGCGTCTCGAAACGACCAATGCCGACTATGCCGCATTGCTGCGTTTGCTGGATCCGTCGGCCGGGCGGCCGTCGCCGCGCCCGAGCCCCCCCGCGCCCCCGCCCCCCCGCCCGACCCGAACCGACCATCCCGACCGCCCCACCCGCGCGTCCAACTTCAAACCCGTCGAACGCAACCGTCCCGCCCCGTCCCGCTCCGTGACCCCCACCCAACTCGCCCCCGAACACCGCCTCTCCTGGGACGATCTCATCCTGCCGGCCCGCACCAAACGCGAACTGCGTC